>CAJAPZ010000105.1 GCA_903943955.1 uncultured Actinomycetes bacterium | reverse complement strand
TGGTCAGTCACAAACACAGCATCGTGCGGATTGCCTCATGGGAAGGGCAATCTCGCGGGGTCCGAATGTGTCGTTTGTGACATATACGCGCTGGTACGAATTGGGTGATCACTTCGCCCGATCAGGGTGCCTCTGGTCACCCTGCGGTGGCGACGATCTCCGCATGCGGTTCAGCCGTCACACACGCAACACCATGCGCGCCCGAGGTTGGTCGGCCAACGACATCGGGGAGGTCATCGCATCCGAGGATGGCTGGATATCGCGTGACGATCGCGGCAACATCATGGTGGTTGGGTGTGTGTCCGGGCAGCGCGCGACAGTGGTGTGGCGAACGACACGCTCGACTTCGTGATCACGATCTATGGCGAGAGAGGGCGGCAGCGATGAGAGCGCTTTACGACAGCGAGGCGCACGCGATGTACATCGATGTCGTTGACCCGCCGCACGAAGGGCCGAGGGGGACGCATGCCGATGGCTATCCGGTCAACGTGGACGTTGATTCCGGCGATCGCATCGTGGGTGTGGAGATCCTCGACGCGGCCGACACGCCCGATGACACGGTCGTCGCGGTGCTTGCCCGCTTCGGTCTGGATGCGGTGGGCATCCTTGCCGCGCGCGATGCGGCTCTGCGGGCCCCCGACCGCGAGGTGACGCTCCCGGTCGGCGCGTCGCTGGCCGCCTGACCATGGCCGTTGATCGCATCGCCTACTTCTCGGGCCTCGTGGCCGAGACTCCCGATGAGCCCCGGGCCCGGTACGGCCTGGCCGTTGCCCTGCGCAACGCCGAGCGCCACGCCGAGGCCATCGACCAGTACCGCGCGTACCTCGATCTGGCCGACGACGAGGGAGCGGCATGGGGACACCTGGCCGAGTGCCTCACGGCCACCGGTGACACAAACGCCGCAGCCGACGCCTACCTCACGGGTATCGATACGGCGCTACGAAATGGCCACAACGGACTTGCCGCCGACTATGAGGTTGCAATCGAGGCCCTGAGCTGAGCACCGGCGCAGCAGATCTGTCGGCCCGCGGAGCCGCGCGCTTCTGGTTTCGCAACGCGACGGTGGGTCGAAAGACCGTGCTCCTCACCCTCGGCCCGCGCTTTGTGGAGGCCATCGCGTATTTGGCCATCATGGGGCTGGGTCTCGGGGCGTACCTCAAGAGCGTGGACGGCATCTCGTACGTGCAGTTCATCGCCCCGGGCGTGGCTGCAAGTGCGGTGATGTTCGGGGCAATTCTCGAGACTTCGTACAACGCGTTTGTACGCATTCACGTGCGCCGGGTGTTTGAGGCAGCGGTCACCACACCCCTGTCGGTGGGCGACGTTGTGGTGGGCGAGTACCTGTGGGGTGCGACCCGCGGAGCCATCTACGGCGTGGTGTTTCTGGGGGTCATGGCGCCCTTCGGCTTGGTGGCGTCGTGGTGGGCCATCCTCTGCCCGCTGGTGTTTGTGATTGGCGCGCTCACATTCGCGGTGCTCGGAATGAGCTACACGTCGTTTGCCAAGAACATCGAGCACTTCAACATCTTCTGGACGGGCGTGCTCACCCCCATGTTCCTGTTCTCGGGCATCTTCTTCCCGTTCTCGGGCCTGCCCGACTGGGCGCAGGTCATCGGCTGGTGCCTGCCGCTGTCGCACTTTGTGGCGGCAACGCGGGAGTTGGTACTGGGCGACGTGGGGTGGATCACCGCGCTGCACGTGCTGGTGCTGGTGGGGTTCGCTACGGTGTTCTTCATGCTCCCCATTCGCCGGCTGCGCCGTACCCTTCTTGCGTGATCCGGCGTCAACTATTGCGCCCCTGCAACCACTTCAGTCGCTGCCGTCCATAAGTTGACCGGGCCGGGTCCGGGGCGCAGCGCTTCCGGAAGGGGGCGCACCGGTGCGCCCCGGCCCGGCCTCACCCGTTCTCGCAAGGAGAAATCGGTATGAACCACAGGAATCTGCTGGCCGTCGCCGGGCTCATCGGCGCGTCGGCCCTCGTTGTCACTGGCTGCGGAAGTAGTTCGTCCACCGCCGACACCAGCGGTGGCGACTCAAGTGCACCCGCGGGTGCAGCCACTGGATCGGGTGCATCGTTCCCCGCCCCGGCCTACACGCAGTGGTGCCAGGAGTCGCAGACGTGCTCGTACGCCTCCAAGGGATCAGGTGCCGGTATTAAGGACCTCACCAGTGGCGTGGTCGCCTGGGCCGGCAGTGATGCCCCGCTCACCGCCGACGAGGATCCGGTAACCACGGGCCCGATCCTCTACTTCCCGACGCTGCTGGGTGCGGTGACCATTCCCACCAACATCGAGGGCGTCAGCACGCCCATCAACCTGACAGGCCCAGCGCTCGCCGGGATCTTCGACGGTGAGATCACGACCTGGAACGACAAGGACATCACGGCGTCCAACCCAGGCGTCACCCTGCCGGCCAAGCCCATCGCGGTGTGCGTGCGCGCCGACTCGTCGGGCACCTCGTACAACTTCTCGGGGTATCTCTCGCAGATCAGCCAGGGCTTCGCCGACAAGGTGGGCGCCGACCCAAGCAAGACCCCGGCGTGGACCGCCAAGGTGTCGGCATCTCCCGGCAACTCGGGTGTTGCCAACTGCGTGAAGAACAGCAGCAACTCCATCGGGTACGTCGATCTGGCGGACGCCAAGCAGGCCGGGCTCGAGGGCCAGACCGCTGCCATTGGTGTGGAGGGTGCATACGTGGCCCCGACCACCGCGTCCATCAAGGCCGCGGCCGCCGACGCCCAGTTGAACCCAAACCTCACGGTCAGCGCCAGCCTGTCGAACAGCCAGACCAAGGGTGCCTATCCGATCGTGGCCACTACGTATGCCGTGGTTATTACGGGCGCCCCCGACAATGCTGCTGTCAAGAAGGCCCTCACGTACTTCCTGGGTGACAAGGCCCAGGGCCAGCTGGCGGGTCTCGGCTATGCCCCACTGCCGTCGTCCATGCTGTCTAAGACCACCGCGCAGCTCTCCAAGCTGGGCTAGTCGCCACTCTGTATTGCGCAGTACCCGCCGGCCGGGCCCCAAGGGGCTCGGCCGGCGTCGTTTTCACGCTTACGACAGCCCCAGCACCCGCTTGAGTGCCACCTCGACGTCGAGGAGCTCAGTGGCGTCGAGCGCACAAATACGCTTGCCGAGCCGCGTGACATCAACCGTGCGCAACTGGTCGACCATCACCCGCGTCGCCCGGCCCTTGACGGTGATGGGCGGTCGAAAGTGTGCGGCCTGTGCTGATGACGAAAGTGGTGCGATGACGACTGTGTGCCAGCTGGCCATGGCGTCGGTCTGCAGCACGACCACGGGTCGCGAACCCCCCTGCTCGTGACCGCGCCCCTTGCTGAGGCGTGCACTCACCACGTCGCCCCGCCTCAGTCCGGCCACGGGGCACTGATCTCTTCCCACTCGCGGAGTTCGGCCATCTCTCTCGCCACGGCTTCCTCGTCTTGCATCAATCGCTCGCACTCGGCGCGCAGTGCCTCGTCGGTCAGGCGCGCGCTCTGCGCCTCGATCAGTGCAGTGCGAACAGCCTCCGACTCGGTCATCCCGCTGTTCACCAACAACCGCAGTGCTGCAGCGCTGTCGTCATCGAGGCGTGCCCGCACGGTTCGAGATGCCATTCCCGAAGTGTGGCACAAATCGTGGCACACGGGCTGTGGGCGCGATGCCATGCCAACAGCGTCTCGCAGCACCGGCGCGCGACTCCACACCCAGGTGTCGCGAATGCCGCGCCTCTATGTGGCCACGCCCGCTACTCGCCCAGCAGTGCCTCGGCACGGGCCACGTTTACAAGCCCCACGCGGTCGCCCTCCTCGCGCTGCCAGGTATCCCACGTGGGCCCCGGGTCCTCGCGCAGGGAGGTGGGTGCTGGCTGGCCGAGCGCCTGCTCCGCCGCCCGCCGCCACTCATCCGGTAGCTCGTCGGCGATCTGCACGCCCATCAGCGCCGTGAGCTGCAGTGCCCATATGCGCCCGAGGCTTGTGGGGTTGTAGCCACCACCGGCGGTGTCGAGCAGTCGTCCGTCGCACACGCCATCAGCCAGGGGCACAATGCGCCGGTAGCACTCCTCAAGGCCCTCGATGGTGACCTGCAGATGCGTGTACGGGTCGGCGTGGTGCACGTCGGCACCCAGGTGCACCACGATGGCGTCGGGCACAAATGCCCGCACCGCCGGCTCGACCACCCGCTCGATGGCGGCCAGATACGCAACGTCGCCGGCGAATGGCGGCAGCGGCACGTTGATGGTGGTGCCGGGGGTGCTAGCTGGTCCGCGCTCGGTTACATCACCCGTGCCGGGGTAGAAGCCGTAGACGAACTCGTGCACGGAGATGGTGAGCACGCGTGGGTCGGCGTGGAAGATCCACTGCACGCCATTGCCATGGTGGGCGTCGAGATCCACGTAGGCCACGCGGTCGGCCCCCAGGTCGAGCAGTTCCGCAATCGCAAGGGCACAGTCGTTGTACACACACAAGCCCGAGGCCTTGTTGGAAAAGGCGTGGTGCAGGCCACGCGGTGCCGGCCCACATGCCCGCGTACCGGGATCGG
>CAJAPZ010000104.1 GCA_903943955.1 uncultured Actinomycetes bacterium | reverse complement strand
GGGGTCAGTCGCTGTGTCAGAAGTGTGCCGGTGCCCGAGGCGTCCGCCTTGGTGCTTACGATGTCTCGTCCTGTGTTGACGGACCTCACACCCGCGCAGCGCGACGCGGTCATTCACCCCGGCGGGCCCATGCTGGTGCTCGCGGGTGCTGGCGCGGGCAAGACCCGGGTGTTGTGCAGGCGACTTGCCTGGCTGGTGTCGGAGGGGGCTGACCCGGGCGAGATCCTGGCGCTCACGTTCAGCGCCAAGGCCGCTGCAGAACTACGCGAGCGCGCCGAGGACATGATCCCCGACAGCCACGAGACGCTGCGGGTCACCACCTTTCATTCGTATGCGCTCGACCTGGTGCGATCGCTCGGCACCGACCGCGATCTGGCACCGGTCCTCAGGCCCGTTGGCACCGAGGAGCGCGTGCTGGTGCTGCTGGAGCGCCTTCCGGATCTGGGCCTGAGCGAGAACGACCTGCGAAGCGACCCGGTCGGCGTCGTGCGCGGCTTGATTGACCGCATTGACCGCTGCCGTGATGAGCGCGTCGATCCGGAGCGCTACGCATCGTGGGCCGATGCCGCGCTGAAGGGTGCACGCGGTGGTCGCGAGGCTGCCGACGCCCGCAAAGAGGTGGAGTTCGCCCGGGTGTTCGGGCTGCACGACGCCTGGCTGGCCGAGCGGGGGCTTGAGGACTTTGGCCGGCAGATCACCCGGGCGCTCGACCTGCTGTCGTCCCACCACGACCTGTTGGAGATCGCCCGAGAGCGTGCCCGCCACGTGATGGTGGACGAGTTTCAGGACACCAACCATGCGCAGGCTGAGCTGCTGTACCTGGTGACGGGCAACGCCCAGAGCCTGGTGGTGGTGGGCGACGACGACCAGGGCATCTACCGCTTCCGCGGGGCATCGGCCAAGAACATGGCCGACTTCCGCATCAGGTTCCCCGAGGCACCCATCGTGCGGCTCGAGCTGAACCACCGGTCCACCCAGAGCATCCTCGATGCCGCGCACGCGGTGGTGGCACCCATCGTGCTGCGCGAGCCCAAGGTACTGCAGGCGCTGCCGGGGGCGACGGGTCCGGGCCCCGAATTCTGGGAGGCGCCCGACCCTGCCGGGCAGGCGCGCGCGGTGGCCGCCGAGATTCTCCGCCTGGCCGAGGAGGGCACCCCGTACGAGGAGATGGCCGTGCTCATGCGCGCCATCCGCACCGAGGGGCGCCCGGTGGTGGCCGAACTGGAGCAGGTGGGTATTCCGCACCAGGTGCACGGCGGCACCGACCTGTTCGATCGGCGTGAGGTTCGTCTTGCGCTCGGGTGGCTGCGGGCCGTCACCGACCCCACCGATGCCGTGGCGCACCTGCGCGTGGCAGCTGACCCGTCGATGGGCCTGCCATGGGCGCCATCTGCCCAGTTGGTGGCCGAGGCGACCAAAGAGGGCCGGCATATCAGCGGTCCGCTCGCAGCGCTTGGTGATGACGGCATTGCCACCGCGCTGCTTGAAGAGCTTGGGCGCACCGCTGTCGGCGACACCGCGCTCAATCTGGTGAGGGAGGTGCTTGACCGCACGGGTATCCGCACCCGGGCGCTTGCGTTGGGTGGGGCAGAGGGATCCGCCCGCCTCGCTGACCTGCGGGCACTCGAACGCCTTGCCGGGGAGATCGTCGAACTCCATCCGGCAATCGAGGCCCCGGATCTGGTGAAGCGCCTGGACGGCCTCGCGGCTGTTGGCTACCGGGCCAGCGGCGGCCTGCCTGATCGCCTCGGCGTGCAGGTGATGACCATCCATCAGAGCAAGGGTCTGGAGTTCGACGTCGTGTTCGTGCTGGGCATGACCCAGTTCAACTTCCCCGGTCGCGAGCGCACCCGCAGCGATATCCCCGATGCCCTGCTGCCCGAGGCCCTGCCCCGCGGTCGCGACGCGCACCTGGCGGAGCAGCGGCGCCTCGCATATGTGGCCATGACCCGCGCACGCACGCACCTGTACCTGAGCGGCTTTCGCACATCCGACGCCGGCTACCCGCAGAAGCCGTCGGAGTTCATGCGTGAGGCCCGCACCGCGCTCGGGGATCCACCATTCATCGAAGTGGGCGAGGCGCCCGATCGTGCGGTGCTGGAGGCGGTGGGCCAGACCCGCGCGAGGCTGGAAGACGCCGTGCTGCGCGCCGCCGAGGCCACGGCGGAGGGCAACGCGCAGGCCGATGCGTTGACCGACGCGGCTGCTGAGGCAGCCCGTGCGCTGGTGCTGGCCCGCGCAGACGTGCTCGCCGGCCCGGTGGCGGTGGAGGCACCCACGGTGGCCCCGCGAATCCCGCGCCCGGGTGTCACGCTGAGCCCCACCGACATCGCTCGCTACATCAACTGTCCTCTTGCCTACAGGTACGCCAGCGTCGACCATGTGCCGCCGAAGTGGGACCCGAACCGCGCGGTGGGTAACGCCCTGCACGCGGCGCTTGAGGCCCAGTACCGCATCGACTCCACTCCGGGCGGACCCGACAAGGTCATCGCCCGGTTCGCAGTGGAGATGGACAGGCGTGGGGCATCGCGTACGGCCGTGGGCATTCAGGCAATGGAGCGCGCGCGCAAGTTCATCCCCGGGTACGTGGAGCGCGTCATCAAATCGGGCGTGCGACCGGTGGGGGTGGAGCGGGCGTTCACGCTGAAGGTGGGCCCGCATGTGATCCATGGCCGCATCGACCGTATCGACAGCCACCCGCAAGGGGGGCACCAGTTGGTCGACTACAAGAGCGGTCGTAAGCCGATGAAGGAGACCGACGCCGGGCATCTGGTGCTGGTGACCTACATCGAGGGGGCCAAGGCGGCGTGGGCCATCGAACCCCGGGGGGCGGTGCTCGAGTACATCCTCGATGGCGGGTACACGCCGGTGCACCCCGATGGGCAGGATCGCGCGGAGGCCATGGAACGCATCCGTGACGTGGCCGATGGCATCTCGGCGGGCGAGTTCGACGCCAACCCGGGCTGGGCATGCCGTACGTGCGACTTCAACCTCATCTGCCCCGCACAGGATCGTTAGGGTCAGGGCGATGACCACTCTGGAACCAGGCCGCCCCATCGAGGGGGTGTTCGCCGTGAGGCGCAAGGAGCGCCGCATGTCGCGCAAGGGCTCTCCGTACCTGGCGCTCACCCTTGGCGATGCCACCGGCACCATCTCTGCAGTCATCTTCGATGAAGCCGACTGGTTTGCGGGGCAGTTTGAAGAGGGCGACCGGGTTCGGGTGACCGGCGAGGTGACCGCCCGCGGCGGCAAGAGCGTGCTGCGGGTGCGGTCGCTGCGCCCGGCCGAGGCTGCTGACCAGGATGTTGACCTGCTGCCGAAGAGCCATCGCGACCCTGAGGACATGTTCGGGTTCGTACTGGGGCTGGCAGATGAGGTGATCGACCCCGGCCTGCGGGACGTACTCCAGGCCTTCGCCGACGACGCGGAGCTTGCACAGATGTGGCGCACGGTGCCGTGCACCCGCAATGGGCATCACGCGTACCTGGGCGGGTTGATCGAGCACAGCGTTGGCGTGGCCATGCTGTGCCAGAGCCTGTGCACCTGGCACCCGCGCGTAGACAGCGACCTGCTGGTGGCTGCCGCCCTGTTGCACGACATCGGCTACGTGAGGTGCTTTGTGGTGGGCGAGGCCACCGTTGACCAGACCGAGGAGGGCCGCATGTTGGGCCACTTGGTCATCGGCCAGCAGATGGTTGATGAGGTGTCGCGCCAGGTCGGCCTTGCCCCCGATCGCCGACTGGCGCTGCTGCATGTGATCGGCTGGCACCACGGTCCACCGCCCGGCGCACACATCAGCGGGGCATCGCCTGAGGCCATCGCGCTGTGGCGGGCCAATGCGATGGAGGCGGGAGTGAAGGCCCGGCTCGAGGGCGCGAGCACTCTCGACGAGGCTTAGGCCGAAGCCCCCGGGCTGGCGCTGGTGAGGTAGTACAGCGTGGCCCGAACGCGGCGGTTGCTCTCGGGGCCACCCTCGATTGGCAGCTTTCGGAACACCGCCGTCACATGCTTCTCCACGGCAGACCTGCCCACGCTCAGCCGGTCGGCAATGCCGTCATTTCCGTAGCCCTGCGCCATGAGGCGCAGCACGTCACGCTCGGCCGCTGTGAGGGGCGCCAGAGGGTCATCGGCCGGGTACTGGTGTGCCACCAGGGCGTCGACCAGTGCCGGGTCGAGCACGATGCCCCCGGCCTGCACGCGGATGATGGCGTCAAGCAGGTCAGTGGGCTCGCCCACGCGATCTTTCAGCAGATAGCCAACAGCGCCACCATCGACGTCGAGCAGTGCAGCTGCAACGGCGGGCTCGGCGAACTGGCTGAACACAATGATGCCGGTCTTGCGGCTGATGGACCGGGCACGACGGGCGACCTGCAGCCCCTCGTCGGTGCCGGTGGGGGGCATGCGCAGGTCGGTGATGACCACGTCGGGGGAGTGGCGCTGGATCGCGACGAGTGCGGTGTCCCGGTCTGTGGCCACTTCGCAGAGGGTCACCTCGGGCATGGCATTCAAGAGTTCAGCCAGACCACGCGCGAAGATCGCACTGTCTTCGGCGACGACGATGGTGATGGGGGCGCGTGGCACGGGCAGACGATACCCCCCGGGGTGCGGGATCCCGGAGCTTTGGTGGCTTCCGGAAATCCGGCGTATTCATGCGGCGACCGGCACCTGTGCCTCAACCGTCGTGCCACCACCGGGGCGACCCTCGATGCGGATGGCTCCGCCGACCATCTGTACCCGCTCACGCATGCCGATGATCCCGATCCCATCGCCCGGTGTATCTGCGCGCAGGGTATCGAGTCCCGTCCCATTGTCAGCCACCCGAAGGACCAGTCGATCGGGCTGGGGACGGGACAGGGCGATCTGTACGGACGATGCCTGGGCGTGCTTGGCCACGTTGGCGAGCGCTTCCTGCGCCACCCGGTACAGGCACTCGAACTCGGCGGGCATCACATCGGGCATCTCGTCGCACGTCACATCGCATGCAACCCCAGTGCGCGCGGTGAACTCGATTGCGAGCGCGTCAAGCGCGCTCCCGAGACCCTGATCATCGAATGCCTTTGGACGGAGACCCGTCACCAGACGCCGCGCAGCGTCAAGGGCCTGGCCCAGATCATCCTTCGATCGCTCGAGGCTCGACATCGCAGCGTCGTGGTTGCCCGAGGTCAATCCGAGCGTGGCGATGTCGGCACGGACCGCCGCCAGCGTCTGCAAGAGGTCGTCGTGCAGGTCGCGTGCGATGCGCTCGCGCTCCACCTTCGTCGCCCGCTCACGCTCCGCTTCCACGCGGGCCGCCGCCGCCTGATCCTGCGCCTCCTGCAGCAGGCGCTCCTGACGCTTGCGATCACTGGCATCACGGGTGACTCCGAGGATCTCCACCATCGCGCCCGTGTTGTCGTAGCGGGGGATGACGTACACCTCGGTCCACACGGTGGACCCGTCCTTGCAGTAGTACTCGCGCTCGCCCCAATAGGTGGGCGGGAGTTCGCGGCCCTCGGCAAGCGCGGCATAGAGGTCGGTGAAGTACTGAAGCGTCAGCGCCGTTGACTCGGGCGTCATTATCTCGTCGAGCGGCTGGGCCATCGCCTCTTCGGGAGTGATGCCGCGCATGCGCTCCACTGACGGGCTCACGTAGGTGATCTCGCCGGTCACCGCCATCTTCCAGATGACGTCGTTCGCGCTCGCGGCGAGAAGACTGAGGATCTCAATATCACCATCGGGGGATTCCATCCGGAAAACCCTACGTGATCAGCCCGCTTCGAGTGTGCAGACGGCGAATATGTGCTGAGTGGGCAGGTCCGGCACTCCGCCGCGATACATGCGCACGCATTCGAAACCGGGGGCCATTCCCAGGTCGCGCGCCATCACCGCAGCCTCGGCGTTGGCGGTGTTCACGTCCATGTGCAGCATCACGCCGGGCAGGGCCGCGGCCAGCGAGCGAATGATCTCGGACGCTCGCCCGGCATCGGGCGCGTAGAGCGGCCCGATGCGCCAGCCGTCGGTGGCCTCGCGGGCCACGCCGAAGCCGTCGGGGGCGCCGTTGGCATCAACCGATGCACGCACGATGTGCGGGGCACCGAGCCAGGCGCGCATGAAGTCGCGCCGCTCGCCGGGGAAGCAGGCATCGTCGATGGCGATGAGCGCCTCGATGCCCACGGTACCGCCGGGCCTGATGTGGTCGGTCTCGGCGGGGGTGGGGCTACCTGAGTGCCGGTGGTGCGAGTGCGCGGCCTCAAACCCCAGGCGCTCGTATGCGTGCACGTTCTCGAGCACCCCATCGGTACCGACGATGCGTCCTTCGGCGTAGTCGCTGGCCGCGCGCGCCAGACGCATCCCTACCGCGCCGCCCCGGTGGTCGGGCCGCACGATGTACATGCCGCAGAACGCGTAGCCGGGGCCGAACCGGGGCATCGCGATGCTGCCCACCACCTCGCCTGCATCCTCCGCCACGAAGAACCCCGGGGGGTCGGTCGCGAGCAGGTACCGGCCATCGCCAGCCCCTGGGTTCCAGCCCTCAGCGGCTGCCCAGTCCAGCGCCAGCGACATGTCATCGGGGGTCATCGCTCGAATCAGCACGAGCCGAGAGTATCGCCAGCGGTACTACTTGGCGGCGGCCAGTTGCCTCTTCGCCTGAGCCAGCTGGCTCTTTGGCAGCGGTGCGTAGCCCAGCCCCGGCAACATCGCCTGCGCCTCATTGCTCAGGAAGTACGCGATGGTCTTGCGGGTGGCCACACTCATCTTGCGGTCCTTGCGCACGATGGCGTAGGCCTCGATGGTGATGGGGTAGGCCCCGGGCGCCGCACTGTTGATCAGGTCCACCGTGAGGTTGCTCTTCTCCTGCGTGGCAGCAAAGTGCCCCGCCTTCTGAATGGCGTCCTCGGTGGGGTGGATGAAGACGTGCCTCACCACGGTCTTGGTCTTGCCCGTGTTCCCCACCTTCAGGGCGACTTTCTCGCGCTTGCCAACGGCAACGATGTCGTGTGTGAGCCCCTCACGCAGGGCATCGGCTACGGGCAGGAACGTGATGCCGCCCTTGTGGGACAGCATGCATTCGCCCACCGCGGACACGTGATTCACGCGCACGACACTGCCCTTCCATCGCGGCTTGAGTGACTGGCCGCCCACGCGCTTCCTGAACGTCGGGCTCACCTTCGCCAGATACTCGCTCATGTCCCACGACTCACCCGATGCCTTGCGTGGTACGCACAGGGTGATGGGTAGGCTCGTCGGCAGTCGCAGGTGGCGGTTGGTGGCCCGAATGCGCCCGGCATTCCAGTTGGTGACGGTGCCCGAGAAGATGTCGCCCAGCGCCGCGCCGGTGAGGTTGACACCTTGGCCCTTGATGTCCGGGATGTTCACGGCCACCGCGATCCCTGAGAGCATCGTGGGGTAGTAGGCGATGGGCCCACCGGCGAGGCGTGCCTCAGATGGCGTGAGCTCCTCGTCCTCACCCACCCAGGTTGCGCGGCCCGTACGGAGATCGCGGACCCCGGACGAGTCGGCGACGGTGTACGTGCACAACTTCGACGTGGTGCACCAGGCCTGATAGGCAGCTGACGGCAACTCCGCCCCCGCGCCATTCGCCATGGTCGCGGCCAGGCCGCCTGCTGCGGCGATGCCGATCAGCGCGATCCCGGCGGTGATCCCTGTCATGTGCCGTCGCATCAGATGTTGTTCATCGACTCGTGGTACGAACCGGCATTGGACGGGTTCACGTACATGCTGCCGCTGCACACGAAGTCGTTGCTCGGTACCACGTTGAGGTCGCAGAAGATGTCGCCATTGATGCGCTCGTTCGCGTCGAAGTACCCCATGGCCCCGATCTCGACATCCCAGGCACCGGCTGAGTACGTGGCCTTCGTGCCCGTGCCGGTCGTCACCAGCTGCTGGTACACGCCTACCGTGAAGCCCAGCCCGAACGTGATGTGCTTGTTGAAGGAACCCTTGTTGAAGTAGTAGACGTAGCTGACGTCCGCCGTCCCGAAGAAACCCGAGTAGTAGTTGATGGCGGTGCCAGAGTAGGGAGCCTTGCTGGTGTACTCGCTCTTCTCGCCGAAGGTGGGCGTATACGGGTTGGGCGTGCCCGAGACGTAGGTCAGCCAGCTGATCGTGAGCGTCACGGTCATCTGCTCGATGTCGCTCGTCTTGTGGGTGACGGAGATGGAGAACACGAACTTGGTCAGCGTGTTGCACGAAAACGCGATCTCGGCGTTGTTGAGCGTGTAGGTGTTCCCCCGCATCAGAAGCGAGCCATTGACGGCGGCATCCCACGCCGTGCAGCCCGTGGCCGGAACGTCAACGGTGGTGTCGAAGCCGAACGACTGAATGGCGAACTCGGACGACGTGCTGCTCACGGCGAGGTCGGCCGCAGACCCGGCGATGTGCAGGCTGTAGCCGCCGCCCGAGAGCCCGGTGGCCCCGATGTCGAACGAGAACGTTCCGGCATCCGTGGTGAAGTCGGCGGTCATTTCGGCCTCGGGCGTCGCCGTCGACAAGGTAATGGCGGCGGAGTTCAGCAGCATCCCGCCGATCGTCAGGCTCTCGCCGGATGCACTCGCCGTGAACGTGCCATCGGGACTGAACGTGGCGACCAGGTCGAACGTGCCATCACCGAGCGCGACGCCCGATGCCGTCAGTGCCGAGCTGATGTTGCCGTTGACGTCGTTGATGGAGCCGCTGATGTCGTTGACGTCAAGCGTTGTGCTGTTTGGCGCCGAGTATCCCGCCCCTGCGCTGTTGGCGGCGACCGAGATGGACCAGTCGTTGGTGTCCGTGTACGACGCGCTCACGTTCACCGTCGTCGATTCGCCACGAGTGCGCCCGAGATTGATGCCGTGTTCGACACGGTGGACACCGTGATTGACGCGTTCTGGATGGTGTAGCCGCTCGCCAGCGTCAGGTCGTCCATGCTGGCCGATGCGACGAGGCCGGCCGATGAGGCGGTGAGATTGGCGTCGAACGTCGCGCTGCCGACGGTGACGCCGGTGACGCTCAGCGCCGTGCTCAGGGAGCCCTTCGTCTTGGCGATCGTGCCGCTGACATTGTTGAAGTTGATGGGTGCGCCGGATGCCGCAGCGGCGCCCGCGGCCCCATTCTTCGAGAGGGTCACCGACCAGTTCTTGCTGTCGGTGTACGAAAGGGCAGCATTGATCGTGGTGCCTGATGTGCCGAACGTGACGGACGCAGACACAGTGCTTGTCGTGCTCGACGCCGTGATGTTCAGCGAGCCCACTGACGTTCCGTTCACAGTGAGATCGTCGACGGCCACGGTTGCCTGGAGGCCGGTTGACGACACCGCTGCCGTTCCGCTGTACATCGCGCCGCCGTAACTGACGCCCGTGATGGTGAGCGATGCGTTGAGCGATCCGCTGGAGACCTGGCCGTTGGTGATCGATCCCGACAGCCTGCCGCTCAGCCCATTGAGGTTGACGCCGGAGCCCGAGTGCGTCGCGTAACTGCTGCCCGCGCTGTTCCTAGCGATCGCGATCGACCAACTGCCCTTGGTCGTGGTCACGTTGAAGAGTCGCGTCGTGGTGTTGGAATACGACACCGACACCGACAGTGGGCTGGTATCGCTGCCGATGTAGAGCGACCCGGTTGCCGAGATGGTCGAGCCGTCATTGGTGGATGTCACCGACGAGACGGTGACGTCCTTCATCTTCAGGTTGTTGCCCATGTCGAGCGATGCAGTGGCGTCGCCGGATGAGGCCTGTTTGCCGAAGAACGGCTGCGACGTATTGCCGCCGGTTGCCTGCGCTCCCGCGATGGGGATGAGCAGGAGCAGGCTGGCAATCAGGAGGGTGAGGCGGCGGGGCAATGGGGCTCCTCGGAGGGTGAATCAGGCCACGTGGGGCGTGGGATCACCCGAAGGCTGTCATACCCCTGCGACTGGCCGTGTGGGGTTTCCCTGCACAGCGGCGGATGAGTGGATCAGACGTTGAAGCGGATCTGCATTACATCGCCCTCTTGCACGATGTAATCCTTGCCCTCCATGCGGGCAAGAGCCTGCTCACGCGCCTTGCTGAACGACCCGCACTCAACGAGCTTGTCCCAGGCGACCACCTCGGCGCGGATGAACCCACGCTCCATATCCGAGTGGATCTTTCCGGCAGCCTGATCGGCCGGGGTGCCGCGGCGGATGGGCCAGGCGCGCGCCTCGGGCGGGCCCGATCCGGTGAAGAACGTGACCAGGTCGAGCAGCCGGTAGCCACCCTGAATGAGTGCGTCGGCGCCCCGGGTTTCGCCAAGGCCCATCTCCGCGGCGAACTCCGCGGCGTCGGCCGGGTCCATCTCCGCGAGTTCCAGCTCAACGCCCACCGGCAGCGCCAGCGCCTGCGCGCCCTGCGCCTGTGCGTACGCCACGATGTCGGCGGGCGGATCACCCGGGTCATCGGTGTTCACCAGGTAGAGCGTGGGCTTGGCGGTGAGCAGTCCCATGCCTGTTGCCACTGCGATGGCGTCGTCGTCGCCGATGGTGCGAACGGGCTTGCCGTCAGCCAGCCATGCGGCGATGGCCTCGAGCGCGGCCGCCTCGGCCTTGGCATCGGGATCCCCCGAACGCACGCCCTTCTGCACCTTCTCCTCACGGCGCGCCACCTGGTCGGTGTCGGCCAGTACCAGTTCGGTGTCCACCACCTCAAGATCGGCGAGCGGGTCGATGCGCTCGAGCGGGTGGGGTACCTCGGCATTGGCAAACGCCCGCACCACGTGCACCGTGGCCTCAAGTTCGCGGATGCGGCCAAGTGCCGATCCACCGAGGCCCTCACCCTTGCCCGCGCCCTCGCTGAGCCCGGCGATGTCGATGACCTCCACCTGTGCGCACACCCGGTTGGGGATGTCCTGCACGTCGGCGATGGCATCGATACGCGGGTCGGGCACGTCGGCGATGCCGCGGTTGGGCTCGCGCGTGGTGAACGGGTACGGCGCAACCTCGGCCTCTCCACCTGTCACCAGGTTGAAGAGGGCGGTCTTACCGGCGTTCGTGAGTCCTACGAGCCCGAGTTGCAGGTCAGGAATCCCCGCCGAAGCCCAGGCGGCTCTTGGCCTCACCGGGCAGCACACGCATGAAGAGGACCTTGTTGAGGTCCACCAGGTGTTCGCCCTCCTCGGAACTGATGGAGTGAAACCCACGGGCGCCGGTGAGGGCGTCGCTCAGTGATGACACCTCGGCGTCGTCAACGGAAAGCAGAAGCACGCCGCCCCCCTCAAGTCCCATCTCAACCCGTCGGCTCACGAGAGCACCTTCAGTGATGGCGAAC
Organism: uncultured Actinomycetes bacterium; assembly: GCA_903943955.1. Classification (GTDB taxonomy): domain Bacteria; phylum Actinomycetota; class Thermoleophilia; order Miltoncostaeales; family Miltoncostaeaceae; genus SYFI01. The sequence continues at coordinate 15,149 of CAJAPZ010000104.1, read as the reverse complement.
TCTTGCCATCGCTGGTGTCCTCGGGCGGGCTCCAGGCCGGCAGGCGGCGGATTTCGTCGAGGTGCTGCATCGACTCAGGCTGGTCGGTGAACTTGAGCAACTGCTTGCGGCCGTAACTGCGGAAGATGGCCACCCCCAGCGTCTCGTAGATGGTGCGCATGCCCCGGCTCGAGAGGGTGGTGCGGATGACCTTGAACGACTCCGACGGGCGGTTTGTGGCCCACAGTCCGATTGCCTTCGGGAGGTTCTTGATGAATTTCCACTCGGTGGCAAGACGGAGCATGCGCCAGATGTTGGCCCGTACCTCCTTGCGACCCAGCTCCCATGAGCCCTTCTTCGAGTAGAAGCGCAGCATGTTCTTCCAGGTCTCCATCTGGAGCTGGTACGGCGTCATGAGCTTGGGCTGGATGATGCAGTGATGGCCGTCATACAGCGAGTAGTCGTCGGTCAGCACACGGCCCTCGGCGCGCATCTGCGTATCGAACGCGGTGCCCGGCAGGGTGGTGAGCATCATCATCTGCAGCGTGTCCACCTTGTGCAAAAGCGCAAAGTCCACCGTGGCGCGCACCGTCTCAGCCGTGTCGGTGTCGGCACCCACCACAAACATGCCGTGCACGCGGATGCCGTAGTCGTGGAGCAACTTGATGGAGGTCGTGATGTGCTCCACCGTCTGCTTCTTGTTGTACGAGTCGAGGCCCTCCTGCGTGATGCTCTCGAACCCGATGTACACCATGTAGCAACCCGAGTCGCGCATGAGCGCGAGCAGCTCGTGGTCGGGCTCAAGGGTCTGCTTGCTCTTGTAGATCGAGTCTGCGCGGATCTGGGCGGTCCACTGCGGAGTAATGCCCTCGTCAATCATGGCGTGGAACAGGCTCTTTGCCTGCTTCTTGTCAACGATGAAAATGTCGTCGTAGAAGAAGACACTCGCTGCATTGACCATGCGTAGCTCGGTCATCATGTTGTCCACCGAGCGGGTGCGCAGCTTGCGGCCAAACATCTTGATGACGCTGCAGAACGAGCAGTCGTACGGGCAGCCCCACTTCATCATGATGGGGTGCGTCACCATGCGCTCGTGACCCTCGAGCAGGTCGAGCGCCGGGAAGGGCAGTTCATCCAGATCGTCACCCGATGCCGGCGGGGCCTCGGGGTTATCAATCTGCGTGCCCTCGGAGTCGAGGTACGACAGGCCCAGAATCTCGTGGAGGCCGTCAGGGTTGCGGTCGCCTCGAAACCACTCCATGAACTGCGCGAAGCCCACGTGGCCCTCGCGACGGATCACGTAATCGGCGTGCTGGAGTGCCTCCTGTGACATGAAGGTGACGTGCGACCCACCGAACAGCACCGGAATACCGGCGTCACGGCACTTCTTCGCGTAGGCGTAGCCCTCGAGCGTGGTGTTGGTGGTGGTGGAGATGCACACGAGGTCGGAACTGAGCACATCCTTCCAGTCAACTTCCACGCCGCGGATCAGCTCGCAGTAGATGTGCTGGTCCACGTCCGGGTACGCGTTGCGCGCGATGGCCGCGAGCAGGGGCAGGCCCAGCTTGGGCAGGTTCGCGATCTCATAGATCGTCGCCCCACGTGGCTTTGGCTCGATGTACCGGATCTTCATTCGAATGCCTCCTACGTGGGGTAATCGTGAGCTTCAACGAGCTCGGTCAGCACCCCGCCTGATGAACGGGGATGGATAAAGGCCACCATGTGCCCGCCCAGCCCGCGGCGTGGCGCCCTGTCAATCAACTCCGCCCCTCCGGCCGCCAGATCGCCCAGGGCGTCCTCGAGGTTGGGGACAGCGAATGCCACATGATGCACGCCCGGGCCGCGCTTCGCGAGAAACCGGGCGACACCGCCGTCGGGGTCGGTGGGGGCGATGAGCTCCACGTACGACGGACCGTCGCCCAGAAGCACCGCCTCCACACCCTGATCGGGCATGGTCTCGCGAATGGTCACATCCATGCCAAAACGCTCGGCGTACACGGGGATGGCGGCGTCGATGTCCTCGACGACGTATCCAACGTGATGGATGAGGCCCAATTGCATTGAATTGATGGTAACGGAATGACCGTCAGCCGCCTGATAACTGCATCACTCCGGGTGGAGCACCACAGGCCCCATACGCGGATTGGGAAGTTCGCTGCGCCCAACCTTGGCGCACGGGCGGCCATCCACCCGCACGATATCCGCCGTGAAGTCGTTTGATCCAAGCAGCAGGCTCGACCCCACTCCGTAGGCATCCACCGGCACGCCCTGTGCCTCGAACGCCGCAATGCGCGTGGCATCAAATCCGCCAGAGGCCACGATGCGCACGGACGAGTGCCCGGCGTGGTCGAGCGCGTCGCGCACCTTGTGCACCAGTTCCGGTACCACGCCGGTAGGGGTGAAGCGGCCCATCTCCTGCCACAGACTGCGATCCACCATGGTGGCGGCGGTGTCCAGGCGCACACCCCACAACTGGTCGCCCAGCGCATCGGCCACCTCAAGCGCCGTGCGCACAGAGTCATTCTCGTAATCCACGAGCACGATCACGTTCAGGTCGGCCGCGTAGCGATCTGCAAATCGGCGCGCCGCAAGCACGGTGTCGCCGCCATACGCAGCGATGAGCCCATGGGGCACGGTGCCCATGCCCCGGCCGCCCCACCACGATGCCTGGGCATCGGTGCTCACGCCGATGGCGCCGGCCACGTGCGCGGCCCAGCCATCACCGGTCTGCACCTGCCAGTGATCAAACCTGGCGGGGAAGTACAGGATGGGTTTGCCGTGGGCGGCCTCAACCACGGCGCGCACGTTGCGGCTGATCAGCGTGCGCCGGCCCAGCACACCCAGCACCAGGGTCTCAAGGTGTGCAAACAGCGCGTAGTCGCCCTCAATGCTCAGCACCGTTTCCCACGGGGCGATCTCGTCGCCGTCAAAGAGGGCCTTCACCTCAATGGCGTCACCCGCGGGCTCCCATGCGCCGGGGGTACGGCGCCCTGCACAGAGCGCCAGGATGGCGATGGCCTCATCAACCCCGCCCAGCACCGCGTGCTCGCGCTGGAACACCTGCATCAGCACCCGCGGGTGGTGGTCGTCGGTCTCCAGCACCTCGCGGGTAAACGTGAAGTAGGCGTCGCTGTAGTACCCGTCGCGCATGCGCTCAACGGGCAGTTGAAAGGTGGACGGCCGAAGCCGCGGCCGATCCGGGGTGGGGCTCAGGTGCGATCCTCAGGGCCATCGGGGGGAAGGTCGCGGGGGCGCGATGACCACACCAGGCCTACGCCCGCAAGCGCCACCAGGCTGATGGCGATAGCGATAACCGCCGGCCACTGGCTGCCGCCACCGGAGTCGCTCGCCGGTGCGGCCTCTGCCGCGCTTGCCACGATGGTCACACCCGATGCCGGTCCGGGCCGGTTGACTCCGGTCTCCGTGGCCGCGGTGCCCGGGGCTTCGGGCGGTCCGGTCCAGCGCTTCACCTTGCCGCTCGATGTGGTCTGCCAGGCCGGCCACACCGTGGTGCCGTCGCCAAAGGGCGTACCCAGCACCGTGAAGTCGGCGTACTGGTTGGGGGGGATCACGCCACCGCTCCAGATCACACCGCCCAAGCGCCCGTCGGGGCGCTTAAGGATCTTCGTGGTCCAGCCGGGCGCGTCGGCCACGGCGTACACGGTGATCTCAGGCGGAAATCCAACGCGAATCTGCGTTGTGGTAAGCCCCTCCTCGGCTGGCACGCGCACCGTGAACTCAGTGGGCTCCTGCTTCACCGCGGTGGTGGGGAGCACGCTCACGTGCGCCAGGGCGACCGGGGCAGCGGCCGGGAGCACCAGTGCTGCGGCCAGGATCAGCCGGGACATCCTCATTCGACCACCTCCGCCTGCTCCGCGCGCAGGATCTCGTTCATTGCCGCCCGGCCAACGGCCAGTTCGGCTTCACCGGGTTCGCGGGTCACGAACCCTGCCTGGATGGCGTGGCCCGCGCCGTGAATGACCCTGGCCACTGGGTGACGGGGGTTGCGCTCGGCAAATGAGAAGGCCTCGACCGACGCACCGATGCCGGCTACCAGCGCAGCCGCACGCACCACTGCCCGCCGTCGCATTCCGGGCACCCTGCGCGCCACGATATTGCCGATGGCGCCACTCACCACGAGTGGCAGCACCAGGTTGCTGCCACACCGCGGATGCTCCTTGGGGTCGGCGGCATTCGTATCCAGACCCGCGGCACCTGCGCGCTCGTAGGCAGCGATGCTCTTGTGCTCCACGGCATGCCATCGCGATGCGGGGCTCATGCGCAGCATCATGAGCATGGGGGCCAGGCTCAGAGTGGCGGCGGTGGCCTCTTGCAGCACCACGCTCCTGATGCGCCTGCGGGCGATTGCCGCGGCGATCATGGTGGAGGCCACGACGATGCCCACCGGCGCATCCTCCATGGCCAGACGTGCCTCGGGCATGCCGGCGCGGGCGGCTGGCACGGCCATCATCGACTCGGCCATGCGAATGACCCCGCGGGCAAGGGGAACGCGCTCGAATATGCCGGCGGCGATGCGTGGGCGGGGGCCGGAGCCCACCACCACCTGGCCGTTGTCATCCACCACGGCGATGGCCCACGACGTGGGTCCGCTCACCAGCAGGCCATTGGCAAGTGCCATTCCGCCAAGCCGCAGGCGTGCTGAATCGTCACTCATGGCGTGCTCCGTCGTGCCTCGGTACGCCGCTCCTGGGCCATGCGATCGCCCTGACCGGTCATGTCGGTGTAATGCATGAGTGATGCCAGCCCGCCGTGGCCGGCCTGGTCGCGGATGGCAGTGAGCATGTCCTGCGCCACCCGGCGGTAGGCGGCGTGCCCCTGCGGCTGGCTGCGCAGCTCGATCAGGTGCATGGCCTCGCGGGCGTTCATGCGCATTGCGAAGCGGATGCGGTGGCTCATGGTCACCGCGTACGGGGCCTCGTCGGGCACCACGGTGATGAGGTCGCGCCACAGGGCGGCTGAGGCCTCGTGCACCCGCGCGAATTCGTCGGCAGCACCTGCAGCCTCGGCATCGGGCGACGGCTCCCATCCCAGCGTGGCACCCAGTGGCTGTGCCTCAAGCGTGAGCAGACGATGCCGTTGGAGGTCGCGGTAGGCGCCGTAATCACAGGTGATCTCAAAGAGGTACTCGGTGGCCTCCAGTGCGCGGCCCGGGCGCTCCCGGCGGTCGGACCGCCCATCGGCCCACGCAGCCAGCATGCGCGAACGCTCGGAGTGGGGCAGCGCCAGCACACGGGCGCGCACCTCGTCGAGCGGCAGGCCCGACGACGGCCACAGCGCGTGGGCCAGCACACGGGCCTCGCCATCGGGGTCGAACTCGAGCAGGCGCACCAGCGATCCATCATCGGATGCCCCGCCGGCATCGAGCACCGACGCGGCCATCGCGGTCGCACGATCATCGGTACCCCTGCGGTACAGGCCGTGACGCTCGCCGCGGTCTTCGCGATCCACCCGGGTGAGAAAGTCGGGGATCACGTGGCGCAGTGCGGTGAGCACCTGGTCGCCCACCTCGCGGGCCTCGGCCAGGGGATGCGCGCGCAGGCGCATTACCAGCGACTCCCAGGCCTGCCCACTGGCGTACACGCCCACGTTGGCCGTGGTGGCCGCAGGCAGCATGCCGCGCACCGCATCCAGCGCCCGGGCGCGAAGCGCACGCATGGCCGCGGCATCGTCGGCCGCCGGTGCCTCTGCGGCCATGAGGTGGTCACACACCGCGGCGTTCAGGCGTGCGTAGGTGGCGAACGAATCGTCAAGTACCTGCTCGTAGCTGCTCAACAGATCAGGGTCAGCAGCAATGCCGGGCGGCCGCACGTACTTCCAGCGGCCGTTCACCTGGGTGTCGTAGGGCACGTACCGCGTGGACTGCTCCAGATAGCTGGCCAGGCGCCCCCACTCGATGACCTTGGTCAGCACGTTGCTCACGCCCTCGATGGCCACGTGCGCGCCACCCAACTGCGCCACAGAGTCATCCCCGTAATCGGCGAGCACCCGCTGAAAGAACTCGCGTGCCCGGTCGGCCCCGACCTCGGGCCCACCCGCCGCCGCCGCGCCGCCGCCGGGAATGAACTCGTCCAGCAGGATGCGCCGCACCGAGTTGGCCGACCGTGAGTAGCGCGCGAAGAGCGCGCCCTTTACCGCTTCGGGCAGGTGGGTGAGTGCGAACACCGGCCCCACGGGGTCGGTGACGTAGGGCGCGATCCGCGCCCGCTCGTCGGGGGTGAGGTCGTCCCCGGCGCTCATCTCATCAGGAGATGTCGTCGTCCACGGCCTCGGCCGCGCCCAACTCGCGCCGTCCCGAGAAGAGGTCGTTCAGGCGATCGCGAATCTCAAGGTCGCCGTGATAGCGGGCGACCATTGACCACTCGTCAGCCAGCATCACGGGGATGCCCTCGACTTCGCGCTCGTCATCGGCGATGTCGTCGTCGATGTCAAGGGGGATGTCGGTCGTGTGGTGGCCGTCGGTAAAGAAGTAGTCGTTCAGTCGCTCACGGATGTCGGCGTCCTTGCTGACGACGGCGATCTCCACCCATGTGGCGGCCAGCATCGCGATCTCGCCGTTGCCCGTGCGCACGACCGCGCGCTCGTGGTCGTGGTCGCCGTGCGAATGCCACGACACCTCCTCGGTGAGGCCGGCGTCGAGTGCCTGCGACAGGCGGTGGGGGATCCCCTCATGCATGAGCGACGAGCGCAGCATGTACACCTGCTCGTCCGAATCGTCGGGCAGCGTGACGCGGAAGCCCTCCTCCTCGACGGCCGTCCCGCCATTGGCGGCAATCAGTTCGCCCACCGCGCGCAACGGATCGTCCTGCTTGCCCTGCGCCCGCTCGCCCGATGACTGTGCCTCGGCGTAGCGGAAGAGCCTGCGGAACTCCGCCTGGGACATGGGTCCGATCTCCACCTCGATAGTCACGCGTGCTCCTCCCGGTCGTCAACGGGCGGCATGGTGTCAGACGCCGCCCTCCTCTGCGCCTGTTCGCGCAACTGGTGAAGGTGCGCGGCATATGCGGCCTCGGTACCCACGGTGCCGGGCTCGAAGAACGTAATGCCCTCCATGCCCTCAGGCATGCAGGAGTGCCCGGTCACGCGGTCGGGCACCGAGTGAGGGTTGACGTACCCGGTGCCGTGCCCCAGATTGCGTTTATTGGTGCCGCTCGCATCGCGCAGCGCAAGGGGTGGGGCCTTGGCCCCCTCCGCCTCCACGAGCGCCATGGCCGCGTTGATGCCCTGGTACGACGAATTGCCCTTGGGTGCCAGCGCCATGTAGGTGACCGCCTGCGCCAGATTGATGCGCGCCTCGGGCATGCCCACAAACTCCACTGCGCGCGCAACAGCCACAGCCACCTCGATGGCCCGCGGGTCGGCGTTGCCAATGTCCTCGCTGGCCAGCACGATGATGCGCCGGGCAATGAACTTTGGGTCCTCGCCCCCCTGCAACATCACCGCCAGCCAGTACAGGGCGGCATCGGGGTCGCTGCCGCGCATGCTCTTGATGAAGGCCGAGATCACGTTGTAGTGCTGATCGCCGCCCTTGTCGTACACCACGGCCCTGCCGCCGGCGCGCTCCACAACGACGGTCGTGATGGGTCCATCCCCGGCCAGTCCGGCAGATGCCTCCAACAGGTTGAGCGCAAAGCGCGCATCGCCGCCACTGCGCGCCACCATGGCGGTTCGTGACTCCTCTGCCACCGCGACTGACCCCCCGAGCCCCCGGGGGTCGGCGATCGCACGGTCGATGAGGTCGGCGATCTCCTCATCGGTGAGCGACTCCAGCACCAGCACGCGCATGCGCGACACCAGCGCGGCATTCACTTCGTAATACGGGTTCTCGGTGGTGGCACCGATGAGGGTCACCACCCCCTCCTCCACGGCGGGCAGCAGGGCATCCTGCTGGCTCTTGGTAAACCGGTGGATCTCGTCGATAAACAGCACCGTGCGACCACCAGACACCAGACGGTCGCGGGCACGGGCGATGACGGCGCGCACGTCGGGCAATCCGGCCGAAGTGGCCGACAACTCCTCAAATACGGCACGGGTGCTTCCCGCCACCACGCGGGCCAGGGTGGTCTTTCCACTCCCTGGCGGCCCATAGAGCACCATTGACGGCACGGCGTCCTCGGAGATCGCACGGCGCAGGAACCCGTCGGGCCCGAGCAGTACGGCGTGGCCCACCACTTCGTCGAGTGTGGTGGGGCGCATGCGTGCGGCCAGTGGCGCACCGGTCGCCAGGCTCTGGTCAACGGCGTCGCCGAACAGATCGCGTTCGGTGCTCACGTGGACGGGGGCTCCGGCGGATCAACCTGATCGGGCAGCGTCTGACCGGGGTTCGCACGGATCCACGCCACCTTCAGATACAGGTCGCGGTCGCTGATGTCGGGTTCGAGCTCAAATGAGCCCATGCAGAGGGGGCAGAGAGTGCCGTTGGCGAACGCGGGAATGCCGTCGTCGTCCACCTGCCCAGTGGGAAACAGCACCAGATCGCCCCAGCAGTCCGGCGTGGGGCAACGCACCCTGGCGTCGGGGTTCACGAACGTGCTCTTCGGGATACGTTCCGCCACTCCGTTCATCCCCTTCCCATGGGCCGCTGCGGGGTATGGTCCTTTCCCGCCGGCTGCCCGTCAGGTTACGTACTGTGAGCCACGGCAGTTGAATTGGTAGTATTGCCGTTGGATTTACCGGGAAACGAAAAAAGGCCACGGAGGACCATGTCCCCGAGTTATCAGGACCTCATCGCAGCCGCACGCGAGGTCATCCCCGAGGTTGAGCCGGCAGACGTCGCGTCCCGTGTGGCGTCCGGCGATGGACCACTCATCATCGACGTGCGCGAGACGGCCGAATGGGATCAGGGGCACCTGCCCGGTGCCGTGCACATCCCGCGCGGATTCCTCGAGAGCCGTATCGGTGGCACGGCCCCCGACTCCGACCAGGAGATTCTGGTGTCGTGTGCATCGGGCCAGCGCTCACTGCTGTCGGCACAGACGCTGCACCACATGGGCTTTACCAACGTCACCAACCTCGCCGGTGGCTTCGCCCGGTGGAAGCAGAACAACCACCCGGTTGAGGTTCCTCGCATCCTCTCCGCCGCCCAGCGCTCGCGCTACTCGCGCCACATCCTCATTCCCGAGGTCGGCGAGGAGGGCCAGATGAAGCTGCTCGACAGCAAGGCGCTGCTCATCGGCGCCGGCGGTCTGGGCTCGCCCGCCGCCTATTACCTGGCCGCTGCCGGTATCGGGACCATCGGCCTGGTGGATGACGACGAGGTGGACGAGAGCAACCTGCAGCGCCAGATCATCCACACCACCGATCGCGTGGGGATGAACAAGGGCGAGAGCGCCAAGCAGGCAATCGCCGCGCTCAACCCCGAGGTGCAGGTCAACGTGCACCCGTTTCGGGTCAACCGCGACAACGTGCTCGATCTGGTGTCGCAGTACGACGTCATCGTGGATGGCGCCGACAACTTTCCCACGCGCTACCTGCTGGCCGACGCGTCGCTCATGACCAAGACGCCGCTGGTGCACGCGAGCATTCTGCGGTTTGAGGGCCATGCCTCGGTGTTCAACCCCTACGACGGCCCCTGCTATCGCTGTCTGTTCCCGGAGCCCCCGCCGCCTGACCTCGCGCCCTCGTGCGGCGAGGCCGGCGTGCTCGGCGTGCTGTGCGGCGTGATGGGCAACATCCAGGCCACGGAGGCCATCAAGGTACTTCTGGGCATCGGCGACACCCTGTCGGGCCGGCTGCTCATCTACGACGCTCTGGGAATGACCTTCACCGAGCTGAAGGTGCGTCGCGATCCGGATTGCCCGTCGTGCGGTCCCAATGCCGACCTGCAGCTTCGCGATTACGAAGCCTGGTGCGCGGGCGTGGGCAGCCACGACCACGCAGGGGTCAGCGCATGAGCACCGTCAAGATCCCACCGGTGCTGCGTCAGGCTGCGGGCGGCGAGCGCACGGTCGAGGCCAAGGGTGCAAATGTGGGCGAGGTGCTCACCGCACTCTGCGAGGCGCACCCGGCAATCGGCAAGCAGATCCTCACGTCAGATGGCGAGCTGCACAAGTTCGTCAACGTGTACGTGAACGACGAGGACGCACGGCTGATGCAGTGGACCGACACTCCCGTGGGTGACGACGACACGCTGCTCATCCTCCCTGCCATGGCCGGCGGCCAGTAATGAGCCGGACCGGGCTCGAGGCACCGCCTCTGGTGGTATCTCCGGACATCGTGGCCACCATCGGCGAGACGCCCTTGGTGGATGTGTCGGGCCTGTCGCCTAACCCCGAGGTGCGGATCCTCGCCAAGATGGAGTGCGACAACCCCACCGGTTCGATCAAGGACCGTACGGCCAAGGGCCTACTGGACGATGCCGAGGCGCGCGGGGTGCTGAAGCCGGGCGACACCATCATGGAACCCACCTCCGGCAACACGGGGATCTCGCTGGCCATGATCTCCCGGGTTCGTGGCTACAAGCTCATCGCAGTGATGCCCGACAATGTCACCGAGGAACGCCGCAGGCTGCTCGAGATCTACGGTGCCGAGATCGTGGAGAGCCCGGGGGAGACCGGCAGCAACGGCTCGGTGGAGATGGCGAAGGAACTGTCGGCAAAGGAGGGCATCCCGATGCTCTTCCAGTACGGCAACCCGGCCAACCCGCGCGCCCACTACGAGGGAACCGCTGCCGAGATCGTCCGCGACTGCCCCGAGATCGATGTGTTCGTGGCGGGCCTCGGCACCGGCGGCACGCTCATGGGCTGTGCAAAGCGGTTCAAGGAGCACCGCGCCGACATTCAGATCGTCGCCTGCGAGCCGCTGCAGGGCGATCCGGTCTCCGGCCTTCGCAGCCTCGACGATGGCTTCATCCCGCCCATCCTCGACATCACGCAGCTCGATCGCAAACTGCTGGTGGAGAATATGGATGCCATCGTCATGACCCGGCGCCTGGCCAGCGAGCAGGGCATCTTCGCAGGGGTATCCAGTGGTGCAGTGATGCATACCTGCGCACGCGTGGCATCCACGATGGAGCGCGGCACCATCGTGGGCATCATCTGCGACAGCGGCTGGAAGTACCTGTCGGCCGGCATCTGGACCGGCGACCTCGACGTTGTTGAGGAGACCCTCGACAACGGCGTGTTCTGGTAGCCCGAGGCCGTTCGTGAAGCTGTCACCCGGCCTTGCCGAGACGATCATCGTGCACGCCCGGGAGGAGTTCCCCAACGAGTGCTGCGGCCTGGTCGCGGGCAGGGACGGCGTGGCCACGCGCGTACTCCCGGCCATCAATACCGAGGGCACGCCCTTTATGTACGTGATGGACCCGCGCGAGCAGATGGACCTGATGGAGCAGATCGAGGATTCTGGCGAGGATCTGCTGGCCATCTATCACTCGCACACCAGGTCGGCGGCCTACCCGTCAAAGACCGATGTGGAACTTGCGTTTTTCGCGGAGCCGCTCTACGTGATCGTGTCGCTTCAGGACGAGAACACCCCCGTCATCCGCGCATTCCACCTGGAGCGTTCGGCGGCCGAGGGCGAGCAGATCACCGAGCAGCCGGTCGAGATCAACTGACCGGCGCTGGCGCGGGCCTCAGCGCGAGGCTTTCTCCTGCCGCAGGGTCTCATCCCAGGTCAGTCCCTGCATTGCCGGGGGATGACCACCGTTCCTGCCAGCGCAATGAAGTCGCGGGTCAGTCCGGAGGAGGGTTCCTTCTCTGGCGAGACACGATTGTTCGTTTCGGAATTCATTGCGCCCACTCCCGTGAATGCACCAACGTGCGCACGGCCCATGGCCTGGCGGGAATTTATCTGATAATCAGATACGCATGGAAAAGCTCACAGCAACCGCGGCCGCACGTTCATTTGCCGACATGCTTGATGCTGTCGAAGCCCGCGGGGAGTCATTCACGATCATGCGCCGAGGCAGACCGGTCGCGATCGTCTCGCCGCCGACCTCTGGCCGCTCGACGAGTGCACTGCTCGAGTGGCTCGACCGCAACCCACCAGACGCCGACTGGGCCGATGACCTGGTGGCGCTTCGGGGCACGCTGCCGGCACCGGATTCCGTATGGCCCGACTGATATTTGACTCGAGTGTGCTTGTGGCAGGGCACCGCGGCGAGGGGCTGTCCGGCCTGGTCGCCGAGCACGAGGAGGACGTCGCCATTGCCGCCGTTACTGTGGCCGAGCTCCGCATGGGCGCACACCGGGGTCACGCCACGCGTGCCGAGCAGCGTGGGCGTTGGCTGGATGGCTTGCTCACGTTCCTCGATGTGGAGCCGTACGACCTGCGCGTGGCAGAGGTGCATGCGCGTCTGCTGGCGGAGATGGCAGATGCCGGCGCGCCCAAAGGAGCCCACGACCTCATAATCGCGGCCACAGCCATTGCAACCGATCGCGTGCTCGTGACCTTCGATCATCGTAGCGTCGACGGCATCGCCGGACTTCGGGTGCGAACGGCCCCGGTGCGGTGACACGGTGACCCGCTTGAATCGATCCCGTCTGTGGCGGTGTGGCAGATAGCGGCCCAGACGGCCGCCTATTGGGTGCTGATCATGACCACGGGGATCTGCCGCCCGGCCTTCGCTGCCGCTTCCTCGTAACCCGGTGAGATCGCAGTCATACGCGCCCATAGGCGCTCCCTCTCGGCGGGGCCGGCCACGCGTGCCGTACCGGGCATCACCTCGGAACCCACCTGCACGACCACCTCGGGATCGGCTGCGAGATTCACAAACCAGTCCGGATCTTTGAGGGCACCGTTGAACGAAGCCACGACGATGTAGTCGCTGCCATCCCGCCCGAACACCAGCGGCGTGCGACGCGCAGTTCCGCTACGTCGACCACGGGTGGTCAGAAGGAGCACTGGCACCCCTGGGGCAAATTCCCCGCCATCCGCCCCGCCCGACTCAACATACCGGTGCACATGGTCGGCAACCCATTCGTTGCCGGGGTCAACCGGCGTCTCGTCAATCAGGCTCATGCCACGCATCCTGCCATTTGCGGATCAGGGCGAATGCGGGGTGCGGTCCATGTACGAGCGGTGACGCGCCGGGGTGCGCCTGATCAGTCGGGGGCGTTACCCGTTCGCCAGTTGACTCCCGCCTCACGGTGGGAGTCGCTGCCGTCGGTGAGCTTCACCTCACGCAGGCGCCCGGTCTCCACCTCGTACACGAATCCGCGCACGTTCTCCCTGTGTGGGATGAACGGGCTGGTCTGGATACGGCGCATCGATTGCCGCAGATCGTCGTCGAGATCGTCAAACGTCTCCACCGCCCAGGTGGGGCGCATGCCGGTCTCGGCGTGCAGATCACCAAGCAGGTCGTCGTCCTTGAAGCGCAGCATCCCGCAGTCGGTGTGGTGGAGAAGCACGATCTCCCGGGTGCCGAGGAACCGCTGTGAGATAACCAGCGAACGCAGCATGTCGTCGGTGACGGTACCGCCGGCGTTCCTCATGTAGTGCGCCTCACCGGGCCCGAGGCCCAGCAGGCTCTGCGGGTCGAGGCGGGAGTCCTGGCAGGCCACCACGGCCAGGCGCAGTGTTGGCTGCACTGCCAATTCGCCGGCGTTGAAGCCCTTGGCCCATTCTTCTGCGTTGCCGACAAGGCGATCGATCAAGTCCATGCCCCGAATGATGACGAATGGGGCGGGCGTTGTGGGGGGAACCGCACGCGGCGGATCCCCCCACGGCCACGACTACTCGGCTGCGGGTGCCTCGGCGTCAGCGGCCTTGCGTGCCGGCGGGCGACGGCGCTTGGGCTTCTCGGCTGCGGGTACCTCGGCGTCGGCCGCTGCCTCCGCTGCCGGGGCCTCGTCAGCCACCTTCTTCTTGGCCGGGGCGCGACGACGCTTGGGCTTCTCGTCGGCGGGTGCCTCGGCGTCGGCGGGTGCCTCCGCGTCGGGGGCCTCGTCAGCCACCTTCTTCTTGGCCGGCGCGCGACGGCGCTTGGGCTTCTCGTCGGCGGGTGCCTCGGCGTCGGCCGCTGCCTCCGCTGCCGGGGCCTCGTCAGTCACCTTGGCGGCGCTGCTGCGGCGTACGCGGCGACGCGTCGGGGCGACGGCCTCCTCGACCTCAGCAGTGGGCGTCTCGCCAACCACGGCGAGGCCCTCCTCGGCAGCCTGCTCGGCAGCAGCATCCTCATCGGCGACCGTTTCGAGGTCGTCCACCGTGGGCTCGCCGTCAACCATGTCATCGGCCGATGCGCGACGGCGACGGCGACGCGTGCTGCGTGCCGGCGGGGCACTTGGGTCGTCCTCCGTCACACCCGCGGCCGCCACCTCGGCGTCCACCTCGGGGGTGAGCAGCACCATGTCCTCGTACGTAATGGGCTGATCGAGCGACGGCATCTGACCCAGATCCGGGTCGGGCGTGGGGGTGACGAACACCTCAAACACGTCGGCGTCGGTGTCGGCATCGGTGTCGCCGGCGGAGACGCTCGTGTCGGCGCGACCACCACCACCGCTGCCGCCACCCTCGCCACGACGACCGCGACGTCGGCGTCGGCGAGGATCGCCGGTACCCGACTCGCTGTCACCGTCGTTCTCGACAGCGGCTGCTGCGGCTGCAGCGGGTGCATCCGCGAACGACACGCGGTACGTGCCGCTGCGAGGGTCGGTCTGCAACGAGATGCCGGCCTTCTCCTGGGAACTCTCAAGGAACTTGCTGAAGGTCGAGAAGCCGATGGCCGACTCGTCGAACGCCGGGTCCTTGCGGCGCATGGCGTCCTTCACCACGCTGGCCAGCGGCAGCTCCACGCTCTCGCGCTGCAGGGCCAGCATCGACTCCGCCAGGAGCGCGACCGGATCCTTGCGCGGGGCGCCGCGGCCACCGCCGCGACGCGACGACGATGCAGACGACGACGCGATGCTGTCGTAGAAGATGAACTCGTCGCAGTTCGCGATGAGCAGCTCGCTTGAGCTCTCACGGTTGCCCATGCCGATGACGCGCTTGTTCAGCTCGCGCAGCTTGCCCACGAGCGGCGTGAAGTCGCTGTCGCCAGAGACGATGACGAAATTGTCCACGTGCTCGCGCGAGTACGCGAGCTCCATGGCGTCGACCGCCAGCTTGATGTCGGCGCGGTTTTTGGCGCCCTCGCGGGCGGATGGCATCTCAATGAGTTCGAGGCCTGCGTTCTGCAGGTCGATCTTCGCCTCGCGGTAGCGGCTCCAGTCCGC
>CAJAPZ010000103.1 GCA_903943955.1 uncultured Actinomycetes bacterium | reverse complement strand
TACGTGCCAGCGGCCTCGCCGGTTGGCGTTGTAAATGTGCCCCCCAGAAGGCGCCCGTTCCCCACGCCGCCGGTGCCACCACGCTCCACGGTGACCGCCTTGCCCAGGCGCATCACGTAGTCCTCGCGCACACGCGGGGTGCCCTTCGCCGGCAGCGTGTAGGTGATGGTGTGCTCGTACCTGCCGTGACTGCTCGAACGCGTCTCAATGCCGCGCGCGCCCAGATACGGGCCGGTTCCCCCGAGAAGCGGACGTGGGGCGCCGCGGCGCGAAATACCCGCAGACTGCGCCACGATGCGCGGGCCAGATCCAAAGGCGAGCGCCAGCGTGCTGTTGGCAGCGGGGCCAGCCGCGCCGGTCGGGAAGTCCTCAGAACCCATCGCAAACCCGCGCGGGTTGCCTTGGGGCGAGCGCATGCCGCCGAAGAACACTCCCGATCCCTGCGCAGATGGCATGAAAACACCTGTGGTCAGGTCAACGCTGGGGGCCGACTCCACAACCTTGAGGGTGGCGGCCGTGCTGGATGCGGGGATGGCCACGGCACAGACGCCAGTGGCAATCAGAATCGGGGTGGCAATTCGAAGGAAAGTCATGGGGCGATAGTACGGAAGCAGAACCACAATGCCCCTGCACGCCAGCGAATGACGCGCAGGGGCCGCGGGTCAGTTCACCTGCTGAAGCTGCGGAATCATCCAGGTGGCAGTCATTGAACCGTCTGGCGGCTGAAGGATGCTCGCGGCGGTATTGCTGCCGGGAGTCGGGTAGTAGATGCGCAGCATCGCGCGGACCTGCGGAGCCGTGAGCGCAGCGCCTGCCCCGTAGATCTGCTGCAGCGATGCAAGCGACGGCGTGGGGATCCAGTTGGTGGCTGGGGCGCCTGCTGGCAGGCTCGGCCCGAACCAGATGGTGTACGAGCCATCGGAGTTCTGCGCCAGCTTGCCCGAGGTGATCTGCTGCGACCCCAACTGCGACACCGGTTGGACCGGCCCCCAGTTCAGGGTGCCACTCGCCGCGGCAATGTCCACGATCGGGCCGGGGGTGCCAGACGGCCCCTGCTCGGGCACGCCACCAACGGCCTGGCCATCCATCTGCACGATCGGCGACAGCTCCTGCTTCCACGTAGTGGTCACGGGGAAGGTGTACGTCGCCTTCTTGCCTTTGCCCGTCACGGTGGGCGTGCTGGCCACGTAGTACGTGGTATCGGGCTGCAGGCCATAGGCCTGTGCACCGGTTCCAAAAAACACCGGCTGGCTGGCAATGAGCGTTCCGCCCCAGGAGGGGGCGTGAACAACGATGGTGTCGTTTGCGGCGCTCACCGCTGCAACAGGCACGTTGGCCTGTGAGTAGGCCAGGTTCTGCGCGCTGGCCTGCGTGATGAATGGCGCCGCCGACTGGCTGGGGTCGGTCTGGTACATGTGCATGGACCAGAAGCCCTTGGGGTCGCCCGATGAGTTGTTCACCGTGGGCGGGATGGTGCTGTTGAAAGGCGGTGTCGTGGCGCTGAGGCCGGGCGGGGGCACGAAGGTCATCTTGTAGGTATTACCGCCCATCAGCTGCGTGGTGCTGGTGCCATCAGTGTTGTTGCCCTGGGCGTAGATGGCGTCAAGTGGAACGTTTGCGGAACCGCCTGCCGCCACCACCAAGGCGCGCATCAGATAGCCCACAACGCTGTTGGGGTATGTCCCGATGTTGGTGTTGAGGTACGTCCAGTAGTTGGTGGCCGGAGTGACACCGAGCACCGACTGCAGCGATGCCACGCTGGCCTGCCCCTGCTGGTAACCAGCCTGCAGTGCGTTCAGCTGGTCAGTGCCCCAATTACGCGGGACGAAGTACCCGCGTGCAGTGAGCCCCAGCGGCCGGAACAGCCGCAGCGCATGTGCCTGCCCATACGCCGGGTTCTGAAACAGATTCCTGGCGTTCGCCTGTGGCACCACCCATGCCGGTAGCGCCGACATGGGCGTGTTACCAAGGCCCGTCGTGCGGGAGGGCAGCGGGTTGAGCGCCAGTGAGCGACCGGCCTGCGCGAAGAACGCCAGCGCCTGAGTGGGGGCGTTCTTCCACTTCTCCGCACGGTTCAGCTGCTGAGCATTCGGCACGTACGGGGTGGTGCTGCTGGGATAGATGGGTGTGTTGCCGTTCTGCTGAAACTGCCGCAGGGTGTTGAAGGCAAACTTCTGCACCGTGCTCGTGTTGATGGAGTTCACAGATGCGGGATCGCTCGCCGGCACCAGCGAATCGGCGCGGATACGGATGAGCATCCAGTTGTAATTGGTGTCGGTGGCCAGCACCCGGTAGGTGAAGCCGTCGATGGTGGCCACGCGCATGTGGGCGTACTTCGACGTGGGGCCTGCAACCAGATACGACGTCGACTTCTTCGACGGCGTGGTGCGCGTGCCGATGGTGCCCGTGGAGTTGATGAAGTCATCCAGCAGGTTCACCACGTAGTAGTTCGTGGCTGACGGCGGCACGGTGAGCACCATCTCCTTGGTGCCTCCGTTTGGCGTGCCGGACACCGGGCGCCCGCTCAGGTCGATCATCGAGTTGAGGTACAGCACCGATGCATCACCCGCATTGGTGGCCAGGTTGTTCCAGGCGGCAGCCGACGTTCCCTTACCGCCCAACATGTTGACCGGGGCGGTCTTCAGCGCGTTGTACTTGAGAAACCGGTAGACGAACTCCGGCGCAATCGCCCACGTGTAGGCGTCGGCTGCAAGCGACTGAATGGCAGCGGGATCGGTGAGCGCCGATGCCGGGCCCTTGGGCGTGGGGGTGGTGACCGCCGCTCCGGCCAGTCCGGCAGCGGGGGCCACCAATAGCGCGGCCGCGGCAGCCGCGGTGAGGATGGCAATACCTGGGCGCATGAGATGTGAACCTCGGGTTGGGGGTGGCGCAGTGAGGTCACACACTAGGGCGTGCGCCCGGCACGATGCCTGACGGGGTTCCTCATTCGCGTGGGGCGCCACCACAACGTGTGGTCGGGGCGACGGGGCCAGATGGGCCGGGCCGCAGTGGCCCGGCCCATGCGCCGCTACCCCCCGGCGGGCGGGTTACCCCGCAACACGGCGATGCGCTGCGTGTAGTCGTCGGCGCTGATCTCCCCGGTGGCCAAACGATTGGCCAGCACTGCCTCCGGCCCGCTCGACGTAGTGGTCTCCTGCCCCCGTGACGCACCGGTACGCCGAAGCATCCACACCGCGTAGGCCGCCAGAGCCACCCCCACCAGTACGAAGATCAGAATGGGAATGCTCATCCACCCCACCCCGTGCATTGCTCCTCCCGCGTGGTGAAAGGCCTCCATGCCGCCTCCACCACCGGAGCCGTGACCACCCGCTGCCATTCCGGCAGGTCCGTTGTCCATCTCGCCCTCCCCCATTGCTGATGTCCCCAGCAGACTCCGCCCCCAGGCTGAACCCACGGTGAGACGCACTGAAGAAGTGGCGAAGAAGTTCGTGCCCTACTTCACGCATCGCGCTGCGGTCACGCGCGGGATGGGGGTGCCCTCGGCCATCGCGATGACCACCGGATAGACCAGCGCGATGTTCTGCCCGCGCTGCGCTGCATCAATGATGTCGTGCGGCAGCCCCAGGCACGCGGGCAGGTGCACCAACGTCACGGTACGGCCGCTACGCCGCCAGCTCGCCACCAGTTCTTCGATCGCGTCATTCGACACCGTGCTGTCGGCATCGTTGATCACCACATCGAGATGTCTGGTAGGCGGGGCGGGACCGTTCGCCTGATCGAGTACCCGACGGCCCAGCAGGAAGAGTTCAGCTGTCGGGTAGGTGGCGGTGCCCGGTGGGTACCCGTGCGGCACTGAGTCGCCGCCCCCCGGAAGGTCGATGTTGGGCAGCCGCGTGAACACGTTGGTGAAGGTGTCTGATAACCAGGCGGGCACGCTGCCCAGTCGAAGCGCCGGGGCCAGGATGACCGCCCGTGAGACACCGAGGTGCTGCTCCGCAGACCACGCCGACAGCATGCCTCCGAGTGACAATCCCACCACCGTCGTGTGGGTGCCCAACCCGTGGGCGATGTCCACCGACCCTTCGGCGTAGTCGCGGAAGTCGGTTGCACTCACCCACCCCGACTCGCCCACATCGCCCGGCATACCGTGTCCCGGTGCACGCAGCACCAGCACGTTGGTGCCATCGGCATACAGCCTCTGTGCCAGATCGAGCATCTGGCGCGGGCAGTTGGTGAGCCCGTGAAACAGCACCATCACCTGGGCCGTGCGGGCACCGTGGGTGTACAGGCGCGACCGACACACAGGCCGAACCCCGCCCTCGAGCGCCTTCACGGCCTGAACGCGTGCCACAGCGTCGCCGTACGTACGGGCCGGGTGCGACGGTGTCGCACCAAGATCGGCCGTGGATGGAGGGAGGATGGCGAAGAGCAGAAGCAGCACAACGATGGCGCCGACCACGGCCCCCACCCCATACGCAATGCGACGCCCCCAGCGGGGCTTGCCCTCAGCAGCCACCCCAACAACATAGCGACGCGCGGTTCGGACAGCGACTGGCCAGGAGTATCGTGAATCCGGCTATGACAACCGTACGCATGCCCTCGATGATGTCGCGCATCAGGGTCAGGAAGGGCTTCTGAGCAGCGCGAGCAGCTTCTGGCCCACCCCGAGATCGATGCCGACGAGGAGGCCCATCTGCTGGCCGAGCACATCGCGGTGTACCGCCTGGACGGTGGCCTGTTCTTCGGTGCCGCCCAGCGGTTTCTCGACGAGCTGGCCGAGGTGAGCACGGTGCGCGTTGTGGTGCTGCGGCTCGGGTCGCTGCAGATGCTCGATGCCACAGGTGCGCTGGCGCTTGGGGAGATCATCTCGAGCCTTGAGCGGCGCGGCATCACCGTGCTCTTGTGCGGCGTACAGGACGATCAACGCGCGGCGCTTCAGGCCGTGGGCGCATTCGCCACGCTCGCGGATGAGCACCACGTATTCACCACGCTCGACAGCGCCGTGGAGCATGCGCGCACCCATGCGAACCGTCACATCGGCGGAGATGGCTTTACCCCGGTGGCCGCACCGCAGTAGGGTCGCCGCATGGCCCACGTGCTCTTCGTCTGCCTCCATAACGCCAGCCGCTCGCAGATGAGCCGGGCGCTCTTCGACCGCGACGCCGGTGGCCGCCACACGTCCGAGTCGGCTGGCAGCATCGCCGACCCTGGCGGCAGCGTATATCCCCCGGTCATCGCAGTAATGGACGAGATCGGCATCGATCTGAGTGATCGGCAGCCGCAGCGGCTGAATGACGATCTGGCAGGCGCGGCGGACGTGGTGGTGACCATGGGTTGCGGCGACACCTGCCCGTTCATCCCGGGCAAGCGCTACATCGACTGGGACCTGCCCGACCCGGAGGGGCAGGACCTCGACTCACTACGCGCCACGCGTAACGACATCGAGCGCCGCGTGCAGGCGCTCATCGCCGACCTCGACGCGTAGCGCATCAACTGCGTTGCGGCGGGGAGCGCTCATAAGTTGGGGGCGCCGCGGGCAGGGCGAGTACCCGACGATCGCCAGCGCCTCATTCGGCAGCAGCCCCACCGACGTCAGTCGGGCAGAACCTCAGTGACCATCACGGCCGCGACGGTGCGGTTGGTGGATGGGTCCACCAGCACCATCGCCCCCATCTCGCGGTTCTGGGCGTAGGGCTCCACCACCAGCGGTTGCGCCAGCAGGATCGTGGCGATACCGAGATCGTTCACCTCAAGTGCATCAGCCGGCTCGTGCTCCATGGTGTCCAGCTGCAGGCGCTCGTGCAGCGTCTCCACGATGGCCGGCACCAAGCGCGAGCTCTGGCGCACCTCAAGGCGCGCGGGCGTGGTGAGCGGGTTCTCATCAAGCCATGCGATGGTGGCTTTCACCCGCGTTGCCACAACGGGCTGGTCAGTGGCGGGGGCGATCACGTCACCCCGCGACACGTCAACGTCGGTTGACAGGTGCAGGGCCACACTGAGGGGAGCCGAGGCCGAGTCGCGATCCTCGCCCAGCACGTCGATGCGCGCGATCGTGGAAGTTGCGCCCGACGGCAGCGCCACCACCTCGTCACCGACGCGCACGGTGCCCGACGAGATGCGCCCCGCCAACGCGCGCACGTCCGCGCCGCCTTCGTCGTAGCGCGTCACCCACTGCACCTGCATCCGAAAGGCATCCTCGGCAATGGGTGGATCAATGTCATGCAGCGCGTCCAGCACTGTGGGCCCTGAGTACCACGGGGTGCGCTCAGACCGCTCAATGAGGTTGGCGCCCTCAAGCGCAGAGAGCGGGATGGGTGTGACGCGCGGACCCTTTACGGATGCGGCGGCGGCCACCACCTCATCGCTGATCTCGTCAAAGCGGCCCTTGTCGTAATCCACCAGGTCGATCTTGTTGACGCACGCGATGACGTCCTTTACGCCGAGCATTGCGCAGATGGCCAGGTGGCGGCGCGTTTGCGAGGTGATGCCGTTCTTGGCGTCCACCAGAAGGATGGCCACGTCGGCACCGGCCGCGGCGGTCACCATGTTGCGCGTGTACTGCTCGTGTCCCGGGGCGTCGCCCAGCAGAATCCGCCGCCCCTGGGCATCAAACGATCGGTAGGCCACGTCGATGGTGATGCCCTGCTCGCGCTCCGCGCGAAGGCCGTCGGTGAGCAGTGCGAGGTCAATGCCCTTGCGCCCCCGCTTGCGACTGGCCTCCTCAACGTGGGCGATCTCGTCGGCCGTGAGGTTGCCAGTCTCGTAGAGAAGACGGCCAATAAGTGTGGACTTGCCGTCGTCCACCGATCCCACGGCCACCGCATGCAGCATGGGTGTCTCGCGCGGCATCAGAAGTACCCCCCGCGCTTTCGGTCTTCCATGGCGGCCTCGCTGGTGCGGTCGTCGGCGCGCGATGCACCGCGCTCACTCACGTCACTGGCGCGGGTCTCAACCAGCACCTCGTCCACCGTGGATGCCGTGCTCTTGAGGGCCCCCGTGCACGTCATGTCGCCGACGGTGCGAAAGCGTACGACCTCGGTGAAGATCTCCTCACCGGGCAGACGCTCCACCACCTCGTGCGCAGCCATAAACAGGCCGTCGCGCAGAAACACCTCGCGCTCATGCGCGAAGTAGATGGATGGCAGCGACAGGCCCTCCCGGTCGATGTAGGTCCACACATCCACTTCGGTCCAGTTGCTGATGGGGAACACCCTGAAGTGCTCACCCTTTCGCAACTTGGTGTTGTAGATCGACCATGGCTCGGGGCGCTGGTTGCGGGGGTCCCACTGGCCAAACATGTCGCGGTGGCTGAAGAACCGCTCCTTGGCCCGGGCGCGCTCCTCATCACGGCGTGCGCCACCAAAGCAGGCGTCGAACTGGTGCTCGGCAATGGCGTCAAGCAGCGTGGTGGTCTGCAAGCGGTTGCGGCTGGCGCGCGGGCCGGTCTCGTCCTGCACACGCCCGGCGGCGATGGAGTCCTCAACGCTCGCCACGATCAGGCGCTCATCGATCTCGGTGGCAAACCAATCCCGGTACTCCACAACCTCCGGGAAGTTGTGCCCGGTGTCCACGTGCATGAGTGGGAATGGCAGCCCAGCGGGCGCGAAGGCCTTGACGGCCAGGTGCGCCAGCACGATGGAGTCCTTGCCCCCACTGAAGAGCAGTACGGGGCGCTGACACTCTGCGGCGCACTCACGGATGACGTGCACGGCCTCTGCCTCCAGCACATCCAGTGCGGTGATCTCAGTGCTCGTGCTCACGTGGGGGGACCTCCTCCCGGGTGAAGGCCACACTCGGTCTTGTCGAGGCTTGCCCAGCGCCCCTCGCGACCAGTTCCAGGGGCGGTGCAGTACGTGCAGCCAATCGACGCGTACCCCTGCTGATGCAATGGGTTCACGATCAGCCCCCGCTCGTCAATGCGCGCCCACACATCCTCAACCGTCCAGTCGGCAAGGGGGCTGAACTTCCAATTGCCCCGGGCCTCATCGAACTCGACCTTGGGTGTGCCCGCCCGGGTGGGGGCCTGGTCGCGGCGCAGGCCGGTGATCCACGCGTCAAGCGAACCGAGGGCGCGGCCGAGCGGCTCAACCTTGCGAATGGCGCAGCAGGCGTTGGGGTCGCGCTCCCACAGGCGGTCGCCGAACTCGGCAGCCTGCTCCTCGGGGCTCGGCCCCCGGAAGGCCTCGATGGTGATGCCGTACCGGTCCTCGTAGGCCTTCCACGTCTCGTACGTCTCAGGGAAGAGAAACCCCGTGTCGAGCGCGAACACCCGGGCATCGGGGCGCGCCGCACACACCATGTCGAGCAGTACGGCTTCCTCCTGCTGAAAAGAGCAGGCCAGAGCGATGCCGGGGTGGAACGCAGTGATGGCCGCGGCGACGAGATCGTCGGCGGTCATGGTCTCCGCCTCGGCGGGCGTGAATGGAAGCGGCTTCGTCGCGGGCATTGATCCCTCGTCGTATCACAGGCGCACCGGGGGCGCGGCGAGCGGCCGAGGTTACCTTATGATCGGCACGCGCTGGGCTTATGAGCCAGCACACGGGGTATTCGTCGCGAAACGACCGGGTGGTGCCGGCGAGCGGTTTCCAGTTACGGTGAGGCGTACCGCCCCCCCAAGGGGTCCCGACGAACGACTGGACAACCATGCGTCGACTGATCGCACTGTCTTTGGTGGCCGCCACCGTGGCCATTCCCCTCTCCACCGCGCAGGGCGCAACCGCGCCATCGGCCAAGGAGAAGGCTGCTGCTGAGGCGGCCATCGCCAAGCACCTGCACGGCAAGCTCAAGGGCATCAAGCACCGCCTTTCGAGCATCGACAAGAAGTACATGGGCGTCGGGTGGACCAAGTTCATTCCCGGGGCCACTGCCGACCCCGCCGACAGTGACATCCCCGGCGTGGGAATCGGCATGGCATACGCCGCGAAGTACGGCGGCAAGTGGGTCGTACTCGGCCACTCGCACGAGAAGAGCAAGGCCGAGGGCTGCAAGAAGATTCCGGCAGCCATCCGCGCCGAGCTCTCGAGCGCGCTGAAGCGCGTCGACTTCTGCAAGTAGCCCCTGGGGCGGCGTGACCAGAGCAACGTCGCGCGTGGGCGCGGAGGGCGCCATGAGCGTCATCCGCGCCCCGCGTGGTCGTCGCCTGCCACGAGCAGCAGCGTCTGGACTGCGGGTGCGTCACCAGTGCATTCGCAGCATCATGTGCGAACTGCACGGTCCGTGCCGCACCGGTCCGACCATGGCCGGGGCGCCGACGCCACAGATCATCCCGCTGCGAACGACTGGCGTACCAGCCATGCAGCGTGGCGCCGTCTAGCGGGAGTTCGCCCTCAACCGCGGCGACGCGACAAGGAGCATGCGCGCAGTGGTTGAGGCCGCCTCACCGACTGTGCTGCGCATCACCACCTTCGCCGTCACGTTCATGCGGCCCGCGCGGCCTACCACCCGGCGGCTACCGGCGGGCAGGCGCACACTCACGCGCGTGGCGTGATTGCGGGTGAAGCGGTACTTCACCTGCGCCAGGCGTGTTGATGTCGGACGGCCAGAGGTGGGTTGGAGCGCCCCGTTGACGGTGATCGTCCCCGTCCCCGACTGCGATGTTGCTGCCAGACGGATGACAAAGGTTCCATTGGCGCCCGCGGTCACACGGCGGCCCGGTGGCAGCAGCACACGGGCCGAGAGGGTCGGTAGGGCCGTGGCCCCGGGGGTGGATGCCGGAGCAGCCGGCATGGGTGCCGGTGGCGCGGGGCCGGGTGCGGGATCGGGCAGGGCGAGCGTGTACACACCGCGACCATGGGTACCTGCATAGAGCACCCGTGCGTCGGGCTCGATCGACAGGTTGTAGGTGGCCACCTGCGGCAGTGCCGATCCGGCATCCATCCATGAGGTCGCACCGCCCGGCAGGCGCAATACGCCCCAGTCACCCGATGCGTAGATGTCACCAAGCAGCGGGTCGTAGGTCATGTCGCGAAGGGGTACGTCACCCAGGTCGTATGAGCGGTCGGCCCACGTGGAGGTACCTGTGGCCGGGTTGAAGCGCACCTCAAACAGATGGCCGGGCGTGGTGGGTGTGTTGGCGTTGTAGCCCGCGTATGAGACCCACGCGTGGTTGACGTCGGCGGGGTCAACCTCGATTGCGCTCGGAAAGCGCGTGGGGATGGTGGTGCTGTCGTCGTCGATGCGCGTGAAGGTCACCGACGCAGCGGGGGCCGTGGCGTTCTGGCTCACAAATACGCGACCCATCGACGTTGCAGCCCACAGGGTGGTGGTGTCGCCGGTGGTGCGGGCAAGCGTCGAAATGGCACCGCCATCGCGATCACCCAGCGCGGGGTCGGTGAGCTTGGGGCCCATGGGCGCGAAGTCGCCACCGGGGAGATCATCCGGGTTGCCGCCGCGGTCAGTGCTTCGCCACACGCTCTGCCACCCAGCAAACACAGTGCCTTCGGTTACCGGGTCGGTGAGCAGCGCGGCGTAGAATGGGCTCCGTTCCCCGGACCCCCGCATCGGGCCGGAAATCGAGAGCCAGCTGTCTGGGGTACCGGGGCTGTACGAGACAGAAAGGGAGCCGCTGTAGTACTGCTGATATGCGATATCAGCGCCCGACAGGTCAAATGCCGGTTGGCCACCGTCACCCCCGGCCACACCAGTCCACGTGGCACCACCACCGTTGATGGCCGTGCCGTTGTCCTGAAATCCGGCCATGAGTACGCCCGGGCTCGCCGCGCTGCTGGCAACACCCACAACCTGCAAGGTGCTGAGGCCGGAGTTGATGCCGGTCACCTTTG
This sequence comes from uncultured Actinomycetes bacterium, assembly GCA_903943955.1. Taxonomy (GTDB): domain Bacteria; phylum Actinomycetota; class Thermoleophilia; order Miltoncostaeales; family Miltoncostaeaceae; genus SYFI01. The sequence continues at coordinate 20,563 of CAJAPZ010000103.1, read as the reverse complement.
TGGGTACCCACGAGAGGAGTTGTTGGCACTGCGCCAACAGGTCGGGATCAGCGTTGATGGGCGCGCGCGCGGCACACTCGGACGACATATCGCTGAACCCGCCATCGGTGCGCACAAGGCCGCCGTCGCTTCCCATAAACGCCTGATCAGGGTTCGATGGGTTGAGCGCGATTACGTGCTGGTCGGGGTGGCTACCAACCATGAGGCCGGTGGTGGCACCCACGGTCATGTCGGTCCACTCCACCGACGCTGCTGCTGCCTCAGCGTTGTCTGAGCGCACCACTGAGCGGCCATTCGAGAGGCCCGCTTTCGCCTCGCCGGAACCCACCAATTCGTCGTACGCCATCAGGCCACCCGCCCACACCACGTCGTGGCCTCCAGTGGCGCTGATCGTCCCCGCGATCGAAACGTTGTACGAGCACTGCCCGCCACAGAGCGCGCTCGTGCCGTAGAGATTGCTCGTCACCGTGCTGTTGGTCAGCAAGGTCCACGCTGGCGTGACCTGATGCACGTCAAGGGTGCGTTTGACTACGCCGTGCTGGGTGCCGTCGCCATCCAGCACGTACATGTGGACGGTTCCGGAATGGTCGATGAGGGTGAAGGCCTGGCGTGACTCGGAGTCCGGATCAACCGGCGCGTAGACCCGCCTCCAGCCGCTATCTCCCAAGGTCATCACCCCGTAACCCATCACGCTGGCGTAGAGGCTTGAACTGGCGATGGGGCTGGGGTCGAACGCCAACTGCACGATGTTGCCCGACTGTGAAGAGCCATCGTCCACCGGCGGGGCATAGATGCGCGAGAACGCGCCGCCACCATTTGTGCTCGCATACACGCCGACTGCCGGTCCGTTTGGCGGCGTCTCGTCGCCACCCGACACGACACCCCCGCCCTGCTTGCCGCTCCCCGTTCCCATGATGACGACGTCGGGGTTCACCGGTGAAATCGCAATCGAACCAATTGACCGGCCCATCGCGTACGCACGCGAACCGGACACAAGTGACCAGTTGTCGCCGGCATCAGTTGACTTGTAGAGGCCCACGCCGGCCTCGGAATCGCTCCCGTTGGGTTCGCCTGTTCCCGCGTAGATGGTATTTCCCGTGGTGTCATTGGGGTCGAGGGCCAGACTCCCGATCGCAGTGCTCGGGATATCCCCCGACACGGGCGCCCACTGCGGATCGGCCACGGTTGCGTCGGGAGTGCGCCATACACCACCGCCTGCCGCTCCCATCCACATCCGGCATCCCTGGCCGCTCACTCCACATTGCGGGTCGACAACCAGCGCCGTCACGCGACCCGACGCCACCGGTGCGGTGGGATATCCAATAGCGCCAGGAATCACGCCCACAGGGCCCACGAGACTCCACGGCGTGCCGGCCTGCGCGCGTACTGCTGTGTCCGACACCTGCGGCCGGAAGTCGCTCGTGGTGAGGCGCTCGGGCAAGGCCAGGGTCGCCGCACGCGACTTGAGCCCAGCGCGTGCGGTGGCGTACGCCTTCGGGTAGGCGTTCTGCGCCGCAAGCTCAGCTGCTGCGCTCACGCGCTCGCTGCCCTCCTCGCTCTCGGCCGCAGGCTCACCCTCGTGCTCCCCGGCATCGCGTTCCTTCTCCGATCCGGAATCCGCTTCCTTCGCGTGAGCAGGGGCGGCTGCCTCCTGCTCGCCCGGGCCAGAGTCCGAGCGCAGCCCAACCACAAGGCCGACGACCGAGGCGATCAGGATGAGGCCCGCGAGCACAGCGACGAGGGGAAAAAATCCTCGCCATCCAGATCGGAGGCTGGAGGGGAAACGACGCATACCCGATTTACGCTACTCCCACCGGTTCCCCGGCAGCCCGGCACGGGAATCAGGCGCGCCGTGCTCCTGCACCGCCTGCGGGTCGGAATCCGATGGCGCGTCCGCCACCAGACCGATGCCAGACGCGATCGCACCAGTCACAATCGTCGCTGCGGGTACCGGCACGAGCCCCCACGGCGAATCAGTCCCATGCACGTGACCCTACTTCCGGACCGCCTGCACGAGTACTGAGGCCTCGGGCAGCGACAACTCGCGCCCGGCCCCAACAGCCGCACGCACGTCCGCCGCGGTGCTGGCCCGATCGTCGTACACCATGACGATGCTCTCGTCGCCGGGCTGGAGGTAGGTCGACTCGCCGAAGCCGGTGTACCGGGTGGCACCGATGCCGAACACCGCGCGCTCGGGGCGGCCGGCGTCACGCAGGTACTGGCCCACCGGCTCGAGTGGGGTATCGGGCGAGCCCTCCTGATTTGCCAGACGCTCGATGATCCAGTCGATGAGCGTGGTGCCCGCATATGAGTACCCGCGCGCCGGGCTGTCGATGCCGTACTCGTGCACCTGGCCATCGCGCCGCATGAAGCAGGCGATGCGCAGCGTGGCCAGACCGCCAGTCGGTTCGAGGTCGCTCACGGCGAACCCCCGGGCTGCGAGCCCCTTGGACGCCGGGGCCCAGTTCTTCTTCTGGCTGATCTTGGGGGCGCCGGCGACGCGGATCGAACAGTCGTTGAACGCTGCGACCGCCTCAGGCGTGATGGCGATGACGCTGCCGCCCGCGTCGTAGGTGAGGCGGCAGATGGCGCCCACCTCGGGTTCGATCTGCAGGTCAACCTCATGGTCGCGCACCGGCCAGGTGACGGTGTCGGAACTCAGGGGAAAGGTTCCCAGGTACCCCTCACGGCCAGGGATGTGCCACGGAAAGATCCCCTTTGGGGCAACGGCGGACTCGGCCACAACATTCACGAAGTCGGCGGCCTCGCCGGCCTGCTCCAGATGGCCGGCGAAATTGCCCGCCACGCCGATACCGGCGGCCGTACGGAGGTCGTGGAGCGGGACATCAATCACGCCGCGCACAGTACCGGGGGCCGTGGGACGGGTGACCCTTGTCCCCCCATGGGGGGTGGAACCCGTCAGACCGGGCGCCATATGGCCGGGCACTGCTTACAATGCCCGGTCCAGCAGTCCACCAAGGGAAGGTTCATGTCGGCATTCGACGCCCAGGTCAAGCAGACCCGGGAGTACATGGAGTCTCCGCGCTTCGCGGAGATCACTCGCCTCTACTCGCCACGCATGGTGGCGGAGCAGAAGGGCACCGTAGGCCAGGACTACACCGTTGCCCGTGAGGCCGCCGAGGGCTTCTACGCCCGCCTGCGTGAGCTGTTCTCCGAGCGCAAGTCCATCACTACCTACGGCCCGTATTCGCCCGGCCAGGCGGTTGCGCAGAAGCGCGCCGGGATCGAGGGCATCTACCTCGGTGGCTGGGCCACATCGGCCAAGGGCTCAATCAACGAGGACCCGGGTCCCGACCTGGCGTCGTACCCGCTCAGCCAGGTGCCCGATGAGGCAGCGTCCATCGTGCGCGCCCTGCTCACCGCCGACCGTAACCAGCAGTACCACCGTGCCCACATGAGCGAGGACGAGCGCGCCGCCACTCCCGAGGTGGACTACCGCCCCTTCATCATCGCCGACGCCGACACCGGCCACGGTGGCGACGCCCACGTGCGCAACCTCATCCGCCGCTTCGTCGAAGTGGGCGTGCCGGGGTACCACATCGAGGACCAGAAGCCGGGTGCCAAGAAGTGTGGCCACCAGGGCGGCAAGGTGCTCGTGCCATCCGATGAGCAGATCAAGCGCGCCTCCGCGGCCCGCTTCCAGCTCGACGCGATGGACGTGCCCGGGATCATCGTGTGCCGCACCGACGCCGAGGCAGCCAACCTGCTCGATGGCTGTGGCGACGAGCGCGATCAGCCCTTCATCCTGGGTGTCAACGGCACCGCCGTTCCCGCCTACCGCGCGTCGTACCTGGCGGTCATCCGCCAGCTGCACAGCGCCGGAATCGAAGAGCTCAACGGTCATCTGCTCTACGCCGTGTCCGCACCCGAAGAGGCTGAGGCCGATGCATGGCTCGCAGTCTCCGGTGTGGCCGCGAAGGTGGCACAGATCGCCAAGGCGCATCTGGCTGATCCGACTGCACTGCCAGAGAACACCCTTGACGCAGCAGCCGACATCTTCCTTGCCGCATGGGAGTCGGGCGCAGCCCTGTCCACCCTCGCCGAGGCCGTCGCCGAGGCCATTCAGTTCCGCCTTGACGAAGGTGCCGACCTGGGCATGAGCGTGGACGAGTGGAACACGTTCTCGCACCGTGCCGGTTGGTACGAGATCCGCGAGAAGGCCCGCGACATGGGCGTTGAGGTCAGCTGGAGCGCCGACCGGGCCAAGACCCCGGAGGGCTACTTCCAGATCCGCGGCGGTATCCCGTATGCGGTGGCGAAGTCGCTGGCCGTTGCGCCGTTTGCCGACATCCTCTGGATGGAGACCAAGACGGCCGATCTGGCGGATGCCAAGCAGTTCGCCGACGCCATCCACGCGGTGTTCCCGAACCAGATGATGGCGTACAACCTGTCGCCCTCATTCAACTGGGACACCACCGGCATGGACGACGACGCCATGCGCGCCTTCCCTGCCGAGATCGGCAAGCTCGGCTTCGTCTTCAACTTCATCACATACGGTGGCCACCAGATCGACGGCCTCGCCGCCGAGGAGTTCTCGCAGAGCCTGCGCGAGGACGGCATGCTCGCGCTGGCGCGCCTGCAGCGCCGATTCCGCCTGTTGGAGTCGCCGTACCGCACCCCGCAGACCCTGGTCGGCGGGCCCCGGTCCGACGCGGCGCTGGCGTCGCTGTCGGGTCAGACGGCCACCACCAAGGCCATGGGATCGGGATCAACGCAGCACCAGCACCTGGTGCAGACGGAGGTTCCGCCGAAGGTGCTTACCGAGTGGCTGGCGCCCTGGCGCGCGCACCACGGCATCACCGACGACCTGCGTGTGCAGCTTCGCCCGCACACCCCGGGTTCGCAGATCCTCGAGCTGGCCATCTTCAGCCCCGGTGGGGACAAGCTGGCCAACATCGTGTTCAGCGAGATGGAGGACCGCTCCGGCCGCACGTTTCTTTCAGTGCGCGACCAGAACACCTTCGACCTCAACCTGCGTCGCAAGCGCCTCATGACACTCATGCATCTGTTCCTGATCCACCGCTACAAGGCAGAGGCGATCCACTACCTCACGCCGACCGACGACAACCGTGCGGCCGCCGAGGCCCTCACGCGTCGCGGTCTCTTCTCGTCGAATTACGACGAGGTGGGCGACATCATCGTGGCCGATATCAACGCTGCGCAGGTCGCCGAACTGGTGAAGCCGGACTCCCCTGCCCGCCAGGCCATCATCGACGGGGTCTGATCCCCGAGAACGCGCTGTACCCCCACCCCGGGCGACCGGGGTGGGGGTAGCGTTCCCCTCATGCACGAGAACGCACTCACCCCACCCACGCAGGCCGAGCGCAGTCAGGCTGGCCGCGCACTGCGCAAGATCGTTCCGCGGTCGTCACAGGCCGGATGGACCGCGCCTCCACGCCGGCCCGATCCCGTCTCCCAGCTTGTGGCGCAGGACAAGGTGCGCATCCCCGAACTCGTGCCCATCCGCCACGGGCGTATGGCGGTCTCCCCCTTCACATTCCTGCGCGGTGCCGCCGCCGTGATGGCGCGCGACCTTTCCAAAACCCCCAGCAGCGGTATCCGCGTGCAGTGCTGTGGCGACGCCCACCTTCTCAACTTCGGCGCCTACGCCACGCCCGAGCGCAATCTCGTGTTCGACGTCAACGACTTCGACGAGACGCTTGAGGCGCCATTTGAGTGGGATGTCAAGCGCCTCGCGGCAAGCGTGTATGTGGCAGCCATCGACAATGGCTTCACGCCCGCACAGGCGACGGTGGCCACCATCAACAGCGCCGCCGCCTACCGGTCGGTCATGGCCGAGTTGGCGACCATGACCTTCCTGGACATCCACTATGCGCGCGTAAACGTGGCCGAGCTCGTGCAGTTCATTCCCACCGGAAAGGCCAGGCTCCGCTTCGAGAAGGGCCTCGCCAAGACGCGGGGTAAGGGCAACCTTCAGGCCCTTGAGAAGCTCACGACCGTCACGCAAGACGGTCAGGTGCAGATTGCCGACCAGCCGCCGCTCGTCGACCACCCGCCAGATAGCCGCGACATGGCCAAGGTCATCCCCCTGATTCTCAGTCAGTACCGCGCGACCCTGTTGAGCGATCGCCTCGAGGTGTTCAACCGTTACCACCTGGTGGACACTGCGCGGAAGGTCGTTGGCGTGGGGTCGGTCGGCCTGGATGCCCGCATCGCACTCTTCCTCGGGCGCGATGATCAGGACCCGCTCTTCCTGCAGATGAAGGAGGCCCGGGCATCCGTGCTGGCGCCGTACGCCGGGGGCAGCCCGTTCAGCCATCACGGACAGCGCGTGGTGGAGGGCCAACGGCTCATGCAGGCCGCCAGCGACATGTTCCTGGGGTGGTACTCAGGTGTGATGGGCACGCGCCGCCAGTACTACGTGCGTCAACTGCGCGACATGAAGGGCTCGGCCGACGTGGGCCGCATGACACCCGAGGTGCTCGCTGCCTACGCAGGGCTCTGCGGCGGCACGCTCGCCCGGTCCCACGCGCGCAGCGGTGACCCCGCGATGATCACCGGCTACCTCGGTACCGGCCCACAGTTCGAAGAAGCGATCGCGGACTTCGCCACGGACTACGCGGTGCAGACGGTGGCCGACCACGCCCTGCTGCAGGAGGCCATTACCTCGGGGCGCATCACCGCCATCGAGGGGATCTGAGAAGGGCGCCCGGTGTTGCCGGTCAACAACTGCCAGGCGAGTGTCACCACGACGTAATCGCAGGGTCACACCCCGGGCACCCCGGGGTGTGACGCCATAGGACCAGTCAGCCCATCATCGGCGGCACCGACTTCAGCCGCACCAACGTTCCAGGTTGGACCCGCGACTCGTTCACCCAGGCGCCCGGACCCACCTTGTAGGTGATGCCGATATTCGAGGGCTGGTACGAGGACACTTTCCAGTCGAACGTGGCGGGGCCGGTCACGAAGTGCGCGAAATCGGTCTTGAAGTCGACGCCATTCGTTCCGTACACCGACCTCTCGTACTGCTTGTCCCAAGCGGGACGCGCGTTGGTGAGATGCATTGACGCGGTGATCAACTCCTTGCTGCTCCGCCCCAACTGCTTCACGGTGAACTCACGGTTGGTCGACGGGCACCACGTCTCGGTGCGCGGGCACACCGTCACGCTGTGCACGGCAACGCGCACCGGGTACCAGTGCCCGGAACCCGACGGGAAGGCCGCGGGGCGTTTCTGCATGAACGTGCTGCTCGTACCGTAGGCGTTGATCACGGTGCCGAGGTCGAACATCGTCTGCGGTGTGAGCAGGTAACCCTGGTTACTCAGGTGGGTCGCCGACACCACGTAGGCCTTGCCGTCAGCCTTACTGACGTAGGCGATCTGCCGAGCCTCGAGATGGGGGAGCGTGAACTCCTTCGTACGCGAGGCCGCCGAATAGGGGTCGGTGCCATGAACCACACTCAGCACGTCACGCTCCTGCTCCCTGGCCATCACGTCGTTCCCGGTGAGCCCGGCCGCGAACGGCTTGATCATGCCGTACGAGTCGAGGTAGTCGTCGTAGGTCACAGCGAACTTTGTCGTGGCGTTCCCCAGCCCCGCGGTCACCACAGGCGCCTTGAACGCACCCGTAACGGCCGCGTCGGTGGCACCCGCGTCGCTGTCCTGCACGCGCTTGTTCATCAGCCAGTCCGACGCGATGAGGCCGCTTTCGGGGCCGGCCAGGTCGGTGCCCGTGTAGACCGCAACCGTTGACCGGATGTCGTTGCTCATGAGGCTTGCGCGGTAGACGAGGGCGGCCTGCCAGTCATTCACGCCCTGCGCCGCAGGCACCGCCTTCTCGTTCTGCCCGATGCATGTGGCTTTCTTGGCGATGCGCGCGTCCGCGCAGTCGGCCATGCCCTGCCAGGCCCGCAGCGCATCCGGCACGTTGAGCGTCACCGGGTTGAGCAGAGTGACGTAGTCGTTCCGCACCTTGGTGTCGAGCGTCCTCTGCAGCAGCGTCATCTGCGTGGTCACAGCCGTGTGATTGGCGGCGATCTCTGCGCGGAGGGCCTTGACGTCCTTCAGGATCTCCCGGATGTTGTTCGAGTCGGATGCCAGGCACGGCTGGCCGACATCAATGTTCGCCATGCAGGTCTTGTACTTGCTGAACGCTGCGTAGCCGTACTTGAAGGCATCCGTTGGGGTGACGGCCGATGCCGTCGGCACGACGACGGTCCCAAGCGCGAGAAGCGCAGCCGAGACGCCGACGATGCGGTGGGCGAGGGGTGGCAGTGGGAACCTCCGGTCGATGTGGTCATGAACTATCGAACGTACACGCGATCCACGCAAGAACGGCGCGCGAAATCAGAAGGCCATCAGAGTGTATCCCGTCATTCGCCAAGGACGACGCGGTGCGGACGGTGAGCGACCATGCCCTGATGCAGGAGGCCATCACGTCCGGGCGCATCACAGCGCTCGATGGCGCTTGAGCTACCCGTCCGCATGCAGCGACGGGGTGATGGTTTGATGCACAGTTTCGGGTCTTGCCGGACAAAACGGCGCGAACCGATAATCTCTGGTCGCTCGTTCCCCACAACTTCTGAGGTTCCCATGTCACGCATGAAATGGGTCGCCGTGCCGCTTGTCGCCGCCGGCCTCGTCACCACCCTCGCCGCCTGCGGCGATTCCAGCAGCACCTCCAGCACCTCCAGCACCACCAGGAACGCCTCGAATGTCGAAGAGGCGTCAGTGAAGTGGTCATATAAAGGCGACACCGGCCCCACGAAGTGGGGCACCCTCTCGACTGACTACGCCGCGTGCGACGGTACGTCGCAAACGCCCATCAACATCGTCGCACCGGCGAGCACCACATCACCTGCGCCCACGATCAACTACTCGGCGGGCTCGGTGAAACAGTTCAACAACGGGCACTCCGTCGAGGCCACTGCTGCCGCGGGCAACTCGATCACCGTTGATGGCACCAAGTCCACGCTGCTGCAGATGCACTACCACGCGAAGAGCGAGCACACGATCGACGGCAAGTACTCGCCGGTCGAGGTGCACTTCGTGCACAAGTCCGATGCCGGCGCGCTCACGGTCATCGGCGTAATGCTCGAGGAGGGGTCCTCCTCCAACGCAGCGTGGGAGCCGTTCGTCAAAGCCATCGGCACACCTCAGGGGACCACCAAGACGACCACCTTCAATTGGCCGGCCATGCTCCCCACCAGCCTCCAGAGTGTGCGCTACTCGGGCAGCCTCACCACCCCGCCGTGCACTGAAGGCGTGAACTGGCTGGTGATGAGTAAGCCGGTGACTCTGAGCAAGGCGCAGATCAGCGCTCTCACCGAGGTCTACTCCGATAACTACCGACCGGTGCAGCCGCTCAACGGCCGCGAGGTCGTCATCACCCCGGCAACGTAACACCCGGCCGGAGTTACTCCTCGTCGCCCAGCCGGCTCGGTCGCAGAAGTGCGATCGAGCCGGCGACGATGAACCCGGCGAAGCAGAGACACGCGAGCGCGAGCGTGATGACCGAGTCGAACGGCACCATCACGGCCATCCCCGCGATGAACAACGTGATGCACAGGCGCATCCAGCCGCGCTCAGACACCGGCAACCTCCTGATCGACGGGCGGCAGGTCATGCCCCAGCTTGTCGGTGAGCGAGAGCCTGAACAGGAAGATCAGGGATGGCACCACCAGGGCCACGAATATGACTGCGGCCCCCACAAGGGCCCAGAGCGTTGCCGACGGCGCGGCGGCATCCTCCACCGTGACGGTGGTGGGAAGCAGGTAGGGGGCCTGCGCGAGCGCCCATCCAACGGCGATGGAGGCCACGGCACCGGCACCCGACCAGCGCGCGAGTCCACCGCGGCGGTTCCACACCAGCCACAGGGTCACCCCGCCGAGCAGGAATGACCCGATGACTCCCACGAGGCCGGGGCCCTGAAGCAGCCGGTCGAACAGGCGAGGGGCATCGGTGTGGATCACAGGGAGGGTGGCGATGGCGACCACGCCCACCAATACGCCGGACACCAGCGCACGACGACGGAAGGCTTCTGCCACATCATCCTCGCCGCGCCGACTGGCATCAGCCATCGTGAAGATGGCTGCCAGATAGGCCCCGGTGACCACGGCCAGCAGGCCCACCATGATTCCGGTGCCATTCCACCAGGCATCCACCGAGTTGCCGGCGGCATTGCCCAGCGGCACGTGACCACCTGCGATGCCACCCACGATGGTGCCTAGGAAGAACGGGGTGAGGAGCGAAGCGATGCCGAATGCCACCGCGCTCGGCCACTCGAACCACGTGCCACGGGCGAGTGGGCGGAAGGCGTAGCTCGATCCGCGCAGGATGATTCCCACCACGGCGAGGAACAACGGGATGTACATGGTCGACATCACCGACGCGAAGGCCGTGGGAAATGATGTCCAGAACACCACCAGCGTAAAGATGAGCCACACGTGATTGGCCTCCCACACCGGACCCATCGACGAGTGGAGCAGCGCGCGCATGCGCGCGGCGCGCGTTCCGCGGCCAGCCGTCAGGTCCCATGAACCGGTGCCGAAGTCGGCGCCGCCCAGCACCGCGTAGAGCGTGAGGCCAGCCACCAGCAGGATGGCTGCAAATACAGCGAGCCCGAGGTTCACGAGGCGGCCCGAGGGGCGACCGGGGGCCGCTCAGGCTCCTCGGGCGAGTGCGCCAGGCGGCGAAGCGCCCAGATGACGCCAAACATCAGGCCGAGGTACACCACGCCCATCGCAATCAGCGCGATGGGAATACCCGTGGCGCTGGTAACCGCGTCGGTGGTGCGCATGTAGTTGTAGACAATCCATGGTTGGCGACCGACCTCGGTGGTGATCCACCCGCTCTCCAGCGCGAGGATGGCCGCCGGACCCGCCGCACCCACCGCAAAGAGGAACCACTTGCCCTTGATGATGCGCCGCCTGCGCCACCACACCCACAGGTGCAGCACGGCGAGCATGGCCAGCCCCGACCCAAGGATGATCATCACCTGAAAGGCGATGCGCACTGTGTTGATGGCACCCGGCTGATCAGCGACGGGTACCGAGTCGAGCCCCTGCACCGTGGCATTGGGGTCGTGGTAGGCGAGGATCGAAAGCATGCTGGGGATGGCAATGCCCCCATGCACCTCGCCATCGGACGCCGAGTACCAGCCAAACAGGTGCCAGGGCGCGTTGCTCTGGGTGTGACCCAGACCCTCGATCGCCGCGAGCTTGATGGGCTGATCGTTGGTGACGGTGCGCGCGGCCCAGTCGCCCACGATCAACTGGGCCGGGGTCGCGAGGGCGGCGATTGTGAGCGGCACGATCATGGCCACACGTACAAACCGGTCGCGGCGCCCACGCAGCATGGCAACGGCATAGACCGACGCGGTCATGAAGCCGGCAACGATGATCGCCGCCAGGAGCATGTGCACCAGTTCATGCCAGAAGAACCCGTTGAAGAGCGCGGCGATCGGGTTGATGTTGCTCACCACGCCATTCACCTCGTCAAACCCCACGGGGTTGTTCATCCACCCGTTGACCGAGATCACAAAGAGTGAGCCGAAGAACCCCGCGATGGGAATGGGCAGGCCCGAGAGAAAGTGCGTGCGCTCGGACAGGCGGTCCCAGCCGTAGACGTAGATGGCCATGAAGATGGCCTCCACGAAGAACGACGTGCCCTCGAGCGCGAATGCGAACCCAAAGACGTCGCCGTACTTGGCCATGAACTCCGGCCACAGGATTCCGAGTTCGAACGACAACACGGTGCCGCTCACCACGCCCACAGCGAAAAGAATGGCCATGGCCTTGGTCCACCGCCGGGCGATACGGCGGTACAGGTCGTCTCGCGTGCGGAGGTACAACCCCTCCATGGTGAGCACGAATATCGGGAACGCCACGCCGAAGCACACCAGAATGATGTGGAAGCCCAGCGACAGGGCCTGGAGGTTTCGGGCGGCGAGCAGATCCATGTGCTGGTTACCCTAGCCCGACATCCGCTGGTGCGAGCGCCGTATTCTTATGCACGTGATGACATCCGGCACCCCACCTCCCGCCCGCGGATTTCTGGGCGACACATCGCGCGCGGTCTACGGCACGATCGTTGCCACCGCCGTGTTGGCTGCCGAAGCCGCCGCGCTAAGCCACTGGGGGCCATGGCAATTTCTGTCCACTCTGGTGGCGACGGTGCTCGTGCTGTGGTTTGCCGAGGTTTATTCCGATGTACTGGGCGACACCACCACTGATCCATTTCGGATGCGGCTCGCCCGTGCGGGTAACGAGCACTGGGCAGTGCTCGAGTCTGCTGTGCCGCTCGCAATTCCGCTCATCCTCGGGGGCATCGGGGTGCTGAGCGAAGACAATGCCGTGTTCGCCACGCTGCTGGTGGCGGTGGGGGCATTGGCAATTTGGGGTGGTTTCGCGTCGCGCCAGCGAGGCAGCAGCTGGCCTCAGGTGGTGGTCGCGGCAGTCGCCAGCGCACTGATCGGTGTGGTCATTATTCTGCTCAAGTCATGGCTCTGAGAGGCGATAGCTCCCTGCGTGAGCGCCGGCCTCGCACGCCCAAGGGCCGCGGCAGGGTGGTGGCCGAGATCCTGGCCGAGGAGCGACCGCATGTGCCGATCCCGCTCGACCACGGAAATGCGTACGAGCTGCTGGCTGCGGTAATCCTTTCGGCCCAGTGCACCGACGTGCGCGTGAATCTGGTGACCCCGGCCCTCTTTGCGCGGTACCCCTCCCCCTCTGACCTGGCGGTGGCCGACCCGGAGGACGTGGAGGAGATCATCCACTCCACCGGATTCTTCCGGGCCAAAGCGAAGTCGCTCATCGGCATGGCAACGGCACTCGAAGAACGCTTCGGGGGCGAAGTACCGGGCACCATGGCGGAACTTGTGACCGTGCCCGGCGTGGGCCGCAAGACCGCCAGCGTGATTCTGGGCCAGTGGTTCGATACGCCGGCGATTGCAGTAGACACTCACGTGCTGCGCCTGAGCAAGCGGCTGGGGCTCACCACCAATGATGACCCGGTGAAGGTAGAGGCCGACCTGAAGACGTTGTGGCCGCGTGCCATGTGGGCCGACACAGGGCTAAGACTCATCATGCATGGGCGCGACACCTGCCCGGCACGAACACCGCACTGCGAGCGCTGCTCGCTGTACAACGCCTGCATAAGCCGGGGCGCCTTCTAGGCCGCGGGGTGCGTGCCCGGGTTAGAGGCTGGCGGGCGGTGGCGTGTCGCCACGCTCGCGCAGGAACCGCTCGAGCTCTGCCACCAGTTCATCGCCCGAAGGGAGATCGCTGGCGTCCATGCGGTCCTCGTCAGCCGCCTGCTCCAGCTGCTCCACCAACTGCTGCAGACGCGGGTCGCTGGCCACCACCTGGTCCACCTGCTCCTCGAACTCAGTGGCGGCCTGCCGGACGGCCTCGGTGTCGACGGTCGCGCCCGTCACACGCATGATGCCGTCGAGCAGCGCGAGCTCGGCTTTGTGGTTGACGACGCCGGCGGCGTAATGCGACGCCGGGGCCCACAGCGACACGGCCTCAAGCCCGCGCTGAGCCGCCATGAGGTGCAGCACGCCCACGATTCCCGTGGGGCCGCGGTAGCCGGGCGGGCGCATGTCGAGCCCACTCACCAGCGACTCCTCGGTGCTCATCACCGTGAGGGTCACATCACGGGTGTGCGGCACGTCGGCCAGCAGGGCACCCAGAGTGACGAACCTGCGGCAGCCGAGCGCCTGCACGGCATCCAGCAGCATGGTGCAGAACGTGGGCCAGCGCATGGAGGGCTCGCCGCCCATGATCAGAATGAGGTCGCGCGTGCCACCGGGGACGCGCACGGCGCTGATCTCCACCTCGGGCCACGAAAGCGTGTGGGGCTCGGTGGTGAGGTCAATGATCGGCCGGGTCACCTGGAAGTCGTAGAAATCCTCTGGGTCCATCGTGCCGATGCGCTCGGCACCCATCTGCTCAGCAACCGTGGCAATGGCGGTCGTCGCAGCGCTCGCCGCATCATTCCATCCGCGAAATGCGGTGATGACCACTGGGTCGCGCAGCGGGGGGTCGGGCGGGGTGATGGAGAGACTTTCACTCATGCCTCCATGGTGACAGGTGCGACGACGGTTCGCGGCCGGGAGCGGCATCACGTGGTCGCTAGCGTGGTGCCGATGCAAATGGCCACCTCCGCCCACCCCGATCGCACGCGGGTCTTCCTGCTCGCCATGGCGGCGATCGCCGTGGACACGCTCATGTTCAGCGCCATCGTTCCGGCGCTGCCGGTGTACCAGCGCGAGCTGGGCCTGTCCGACACCGGCGTGGCGCTCATCTTCGCCGCGTTCCCCATTGCGCAGCTCATGGTGGCGCCATTCGCCTCGAGATGGGTCGATCGCATCGGCCGCAAGCCCGCCATCATCACCGGCGCAGCGCTGCTGGCACTGGCGGGAGTCGGCTTTGCCGTCGCACGGGATCCATACACCCTCACCCTCGCCCGCGCGGTACTCGGCGGGGCCAGCGCCGTCACCTGGACCGGGGCACTCGCATACGTGAGCGACGTGTACCCACCAGACCAGATGGGGTTGCGGCTGGGCCTCGCCGAGACCGCCGGGGGTGGAGCCGGGCTCATGGCCCCGCTGCTCTCGGGTGTGCTGATCCAATCGGTCGGCCTCACCGAAACGTTCCTGATCTTCGCAATCTTCCCGGTGATACTGATCGTCTGGGCTATTCCGGTCCCGGAGACGCTCGTACGGCGACGTGCGGCGCCGGGCATGTTCCCGATGCTGCGCGCGCTGGGCCGATCACCCGGTGCACGTGCAGGGGCGGTGGCGCTCATCCTTCTGGCCATCGTGGAGGGCATGGTCGAGTCACTCCTCCCGCTCAACCTCACCGAGCGACTGGTTCTTGGATCGGCCGCAATCGGCCTGGTGGTCTCGCTGGGCACGGCATCGCTGTTTCTCGGTGCCCCGCTCGGCGGCAAGTGGTCCGACATGACAGGGCGGCGCACGCCGATCCTGGTCGGCGGCGTGGTCACCGTCATCACGCTGCCACTCATTGCGATCGGCCCGGCGTGGTGGGTGACAGTGGCGTTGGCCATTCTGCTTCTGGGCACGGCGGTGATGGCTGCGCCGGCAGGCCCGCTCTTCACGCACGCGATCGACGAAATGGGCATGGCAGGGAGCTACGGGATCAGCGCAGGCGCCATGGTGATGGTGTTCGCGTTGGGATTCGTCCTCGGACCAGTCATAGGTGGCCTACTGGCCGCGGTGATGCCCTTCATCGGCGTGTGCATTGCGGTCGCGGTGATCGTGGCGCTCGGGCTGGTGCTGATCGCCCGCCTGCTGCCCCGCGCGGAGTAACCGAGACGGCCTCGGGACCCGGGGGGTGCGCGCTCGCCTACCATGCCGCGGGCGGGTGAGCGAACAGGGAGCGCGGATGACAGTACGGGGCACGACCATTCGGATCGCGGCGGCAACGCTTGCCGCGGCGGCGATTGCGGCACCCACAGCGGTGCTGGCGGCGGGTTCATACAACACGCGGGCTGATGTCCGCACGCTCATGCCCGCCAAGGTCACCACGACGAGCGCACGGCTCGGGGCGCTGGTCGCCCCGAATGGCGTTGCAGTGCGCGTGACCCTAGAGATCACCACGAAGCGTTCAACCCGTACAGTGACGCTCGGCACCGTTGCCGCGCGCGCGCCTCTGGCGACGCTGCGAAAGACGGTCACCGGGCTGAAGCCCGGTACCAAGTACACCGTCAGGGCCAATGCGGTCAACGGCGGCAAGAAGACATCTCCGGGGACAACCGTGTCCCTCACGACGAAGCGCTAGAGGAGTGGCCATGGCGACGACAGATCCTAAGCGCGCGGCGCTGGTTCGCGCATTGATGGAGCGCGACCTCTACGAGATGCTCGACATCCCGAGGGACGCAGATGACGCGACAATCACCGCGGCCATCGCAACGCGCACCGAATGGGTCGAAGAGACACCCATGCGCGCCGCTGCGCGCGATGCCGAGATGCACTGGCTCGCCTGGAGCGAGCGTGCCCTCATCACCGACCCCGAGATCCGCGCCGACTACGACGCGGCCCTCGCCCGCAAGGCCGCAGCCGTGGACCGCGCCGTGGAGTCGCGCATGCGCGTGCGCAAGCTGCACGCGGCCCGCGACCAGCTGGCCAAGCGCGAGGCACAGCGTGTGGTGCCAATCGTGGTCGATCCGCCCAAGCCCGCGCCAGCACCCCGCAAGCGCAAGGCAGCCGTCAAAAAGGTTGACGCCGGCGACAGCGCGCACGCCGTGCTGCAGGCCACGCAGGTGACCGACGTGGAGGAGGCGCTCCGCAGCCTGGAAGGGGCTGACGGAAACGTCGCCGTGGCAATCGCATTCGCCGAGCGTGCGGTGGAACTCGACGACTCAGCCGACACGCTCACCCGGGCAGGTGCATCGCTCCGGGGCATTGGCGAGACCGATCGGGCCATCGCGCTGCTTCGTCGCGCGATTGACGCCGACCCGCAACGCACTGATGCGCGCATCAGCCTCATCACGGCGCTCAGCGACTCGGGCGACCTGCCCGCCGCCGAGGCCGCAGGGCGTGCCGCAGTGAGCGCAGCACCCGCTGATGGCGGCGTGCAGTCCGCGTTCGGCAAGGTGCTGGTGGATCTGGGACTTCTCGAAGAGGCCGAGACGGCACTGTCAGCCGCCCAAGCCCTCGGGAACCCGCGCGCAGCAGACGAACTTCGCACCCTGCGCGAGTCCTACTCCGCCGACGGCGATGTGGATGGAGTCGAGCGTGTGGAAGAGATCTCCTACCCGGCGCCGCCTGTCACGAACGACCCCGCCGTGGCCGAGCCCGGCACCACGCCGGCCATGGAGGCCGAGCCCATCGCACCAGCTGATGAGCCCGGCGCGGACGTCACCGACGAGGGCTGATCACCCGCTGAGAAGGCGTCGCGCGGCCCACTGACCGGTCCGCGCGACGTCCTCAACTGATGGGCCCGCCGCAACGGCGTCGCCCGCGATGATCACGCGAGAGCCAGCCGGGTTGACCACGTCCTGGTCGATTCGCGTGCGCGCAGTCGCATAGCGCCAGCGCTTCACCTGCGTCCATACGGTGGGTGCCGAGGGCCCCATCACCCCGGCGAGTGCGGGCATTACCTCACCCAGCACGGTGTCGTCGGTGGCGTCAAACAGCCGGGCGCTGTCATCGGGGCGCAGCCTGATCACCACCGGGATCACGCCACCTGTGGGAGCGCGCCCCTTCACGGCCTCATTGATGACGTATGCGATGGGGCCGGAGTCGGGGCGCGCGGCAAGCCAGCCGGGCTCGTCGATGGAGAGACCTGCCAGCACCATGACGGCGGGGTCGTACTCCACCGCCCGCAGGGCATCGGCTTGCGCCACGGCATCGGGGAGCGTGGCGAGAAGCTCGACCGCCTGAGGCGCCGGCGCGGTGATGACGACGGCATCGACCATGCGGATCGTGTTGCCCTGATCCTGCGCAATCTCAATGCCCTGCCCGCTCACGCGAAGCGCGGAGACCCGCGTGCCCGGCAGCACCTCAACCGCGCCAGCCATCGCCTTGGGCAGCACGGTCATGCCCGCAGGCCACGCAACCGCATCGCCGTCGAGGTGCACCAGCCCATCAGCTGCCAGATCCCGCACGAGGCCTGCGAGCACACCACCAGATGGCACCTCAAGCACCGGCAGGCCGTGGTCCAGCACCATGCCCTCCACGCGCCGGGCGGCCATGCGCCCGCCCAGTCCACGGCTCTTCTCGATCACCAGCACGTCGTGCCCGCCGGCCGCCAGATCGCGTGCCGCCACCAGACCGGCGATACCCGCGCCGACCACCGCCACTCTCATCGGCCCGGCTTCTTCCTCGCCGCACGCCCGATGTTTCGCAGCATCCCGCCAAATACAAACTTGTGGAATGGCCAGACCATGTACCAGTAGGCCCGCCCCAATAGGCCACGCGGGTCGTAGAGCGCGGTCTGATGAATGATCGATCCGTTGGGCACCTCCTGCACCTCAAACTGCAGCCAAGCGCGGCCGGGAAGCGCCATCTCGGCGTGCAGGCGCAGGAGGCGGCCGGGTTCGATGGCCTCCACCCGCCAGAAGTCGAGGGTGTCGCCCACCACGAGATGCTCGGGGTCACGGCGGCCACGACGGGTGCCGGCGCCGCCGAATGGCAGATCGAGGAATCCACGCAGGTCCCACATCCAGTTGGCGTGGTACCAGCCCTGCTCCCCACCGATGCGCTGGATGGGTGCAAATGCGCGGTCAGGTGGTACGGGCACAAACACCGATCGCACGTCAACCATGCGCGAGCCCTTGCGTGCGCCACCCCATGCGAGGTCGTCCTGCCCCACCGACGACATGGCATCCGACCAGCGGGTCTCAGCGAACTCTTGATCTTCGTTGAGGAGCGCACGCTCTATCTGCTCGACCATGCCCATCGGAGTGATGGCGAACATCCGACGCGCACGGTCATCGCTCACGACCGTCGGCGCGCGGAGCCCCTCGACAAGCTGACGGCCCACCTTCGCGTACACAGGCGTCACGAGCATGAGCCAGAGGCTTGACAGCCGTGGGGTGAGCACCGGCACCCGAATGAAGAAGCGCCGCAGCCCGACGGCCCGTGCGTAGGCGCGGAGCAGGTCTCCATAGGAGACGAGATCCTTACCGCCGATCTCGACCACCATGCTCTCGGGCAGGTCAACGTCGGGTGCCTGCACGAGGTACTCGATGATGTCCTCGATGCCGATGGGCTGGGTGGGTGTGTCCACCCACTTGGGCCACACCATCAGCGGGAGGCGATCCACGAGTGCGCGCACCATCTCAAACGACAGGCTGCCCGAGCCGATAATGACCGACGCACGTAACTCGATGGTGGGTACCCCACACTCCCTGAGAATGCGCCCGACCTCCTGACGGCTCTCGAGATGCGGCGACATGTATGTGCCCGAACCAAGGGCTCCCAGGTACACGATGCGCCGAACACCCTGACGGCGGGCGGCATCACCGAAGTTGCGGGCTGCTGCCCGGTCGGCCGCGAGGTAGTCACCCTGAGCGCCCATCGAGTGCACCATGTAGAACGCCGTGTCGGCGCCAGCCATGGCCTCGTCGAGTCCCACACCTGTCACAAGATCACCCTGCACGATGCGTGTTGCCCCATGAACCCTGGGCGCAAGCACCTGTGGATGACGTGCCAGGCAGGTTATCCCCAGGCCATCCTGCTCCAGGCGGTGCAGCAGGCGACCACCCACATAGCCCGTGGCACCCGTCATCATCACCCGTCGATTCGTTCCCTCTTCAATCATGCGACTCCCACCCGCTCGGCGGCGGACTTGTAGCGCTCAATGGCCTCCACCCTGCGGGTCGCGTGATCCACGATGGGTTCGGGGTAGTCCATACCAATGCGGCACCGGGCCTCCATCTGTACCTCCTCGGGCATGGTCCACGGCTCGTGGATGTATCGGTCGGGCACGTCAGCAAGTTCCGGTACCCAGCGGCGCACATAGGCGCCTGTCGGGTCGAACCGTTTTGCCTGCAGAAATGGATTGAACACGCGGAAGTATGGTGCGGCGTCGGTACCCGTACCTGCCGTCCACTGCCACCCGCCGTTGTTGTTTGCCGGGTCGCCATCAACGAGACCTTGCATGAACACGGCCTCGCCACTGCGCCAGTCCAGCAGCAGGTCCTTCACCAGCACGCTCGCACACACCATGCGTGCCCGGTTGTGCATCCACCCGGTTGCCGCCATCTGACGCATGCCGGCATCTGCAAGAGGAAATCCGGTGCGCCCTTCGCGCCAGGCATCCATCGCTTCGGGCGCATCGTCCCAATGGATTCCCCGGAACTTCTCATTCATTGCTGCCCGGGCCACAACCGGGTGACGCTCCATGTGATGGGCGTAGAAGTCGCGCCACGCCAACTGGCGCCAGAAGGCCTGGCGAGATGGGTGCACTCCATCCCCTGCGCCAATGGCTCTGCCCACCTGCGCCGGCGAGAGGACTCCCATGCGGAGGTCGGCGGACAGGTGCGAGGTGGCGTCGGATGCCATGTCGTCACGCATCTCCCCGTAGCGGTCAACATCGCCGCTGCGGATGAATTCCTCGAGCCGAGCACGGGCAGCAGTGGGGCCAGCCGGCAGAGGTGGCTCGTCAGGGGGAAGCATGCCGAGGCCATCAGACAGAAGACGTGGTCCGGTAAGTGCAGCAGGGGTTGCGATACGCGCGTCCACGGGGATGGCATCCCAAGCGCGGAAGAAGGGGGTGAACACCAGATACCCGTTCCCGGATGACCCCACTACTGCATCGGGTCGTACGCGCCAGGGCCCCCCAATGCAGGTGAGAGCCACGCCATCCCGGCCAAGCGTGGTGCTCACGGCCTCATCGCGGCGCGCGGCATACGGGGTGATATCTCCAGTGATGTGCACACGGTCTGCACCGGCCTCGGCGGCCACGGCGGGGAGCACCAGTGCGGGCGCACCATGCCGCACGATCAAGGGGATACCGAGCGCAGTCAGCTCGGCATCGAGTGCCTCGAGACACGCCCGCAGGAATCGCAGCCGCACTGGTGATCGGTGATGCGGCGCACCCAGCAGCGCG
>CAJAPZ010000102.1 GCA_903943955.1 uncultured Actinomycetes bacterium | reverse complement strand
CGGCAGGTTTCGCCAGTCGTCGTAGTTGATCGCCCCGATCTGCCCCACGCCTGCGCTGTTGTCCATCGCGAGCCAGTAGCTCTCACCGGCGGCGACGGCGGCAATGGCACCGCGCCACTGCGATTGCTCGGCGGGTGACTCCATCGCCTTCATCATGGGATAGGCCACGTACATCATCACGCGTTTCGCATAACTGGAACCCCAAGGGGATGGGGCGTCAAGCTGACGCATTGCCATGTTCAGGCGGGTTCCAGCTCGCCCCTTGAACGCATTCCCGATGTCGTCGATCGCCACCAGATGCGCCCGGCACGGCAGCTTGGGGTTACACGTGCCGTTGATCGCCCGCCGAAGGCGCTTTGCGATCTCTGCTGGGGGCAGCGGGGCCAGCACCACGCCATCAACCCGAGCGATGCGGTTCGCTGGCGGGAGCACGGTCTGTCTGGCAGGCAACTGGCGGAACGTCGCAATGCGCTCAAGCGGCCCCGGCCCGTTGGGGAGCAGGCGTTCCAACACCGTCTGGATCTTCAACTCAGACAGATAGATGAGGTGGCGGGGCGCGCCCGAGACCGCACCCGGAGAGCGAGCGGGCTTGGCACTGGTACCGCCGCTCTCGCTGCCGCAGCCCACACCTGCCACGACGAGCGATAGGCCCACGACGAGTGCAACTGTGCGCGGAGCCAAGCGGGGGATCCTCATGGGCCGACGCTATCAGCGCCGAGCATTCGAGATGGACTGGGTGGCCGAGACCGGGGTAGGCTGATGGTGTCCCCCGGGAAATGACCTGCTGATGCGGCAATTGGCATCGGCCGACGGGAGGGGATAGGCAATGGATATGGCGGAGATCAAGGCCTCGTTGCAGGCGAAGGTCGATGGTCCGATTGAGCACTACGGGTTCTTCATGACCAAGGGCTCATTCACCAAAGCCCCGGCGGGCGCCATGGGCGACGCCATGAAGATGCTCGGCGGCTTTCGCCGCAAGAAGCGCGGTGGCGATCTCACGGGTGTGAGCAGCAGTGCATCCACGATGGGCCTAGATAATCACCAGACGGCCCTCGTGCTGGCTGGCGGCCTGCTCTATGCAGTGGACACCACCACGAGCATGGGCGGCACGATGAGTATCGGCGAGGTGCTGGGTAGCTGGCCAACCGATGAGCTGGTTGTGGAAGGCACCCGCAAGAGCCAGGGCAAGGTGCAGGGCAACGTCACCCTGCTGCTCGATCTGGACATCACACACCCGCCGAGCGGGGGTGGTGGCCAGATGCAGACCATGACCTACGAGGGGCTCGGCGACCCCACGCTCGACCTCTACGAGGCCATCACCGCGCTCAACTAGACGGGCCGACGCTGCCTTCGGCGGCTTTCACTGCGACGCGGATCGCGACGACGAACTCCTTCGCCGCGATCCGCTCGCGGGCCTCCACCGGCACCTCAAACGCGAAGGCCTCGCCAACCACGACGAGGTAGACGAACCCCTCGGGCACTGGCTCGCTGAACGACCAGCCGATCTCGTCGGTCGTGAAAATGCCGACGAGCGCATTCCCGAAGATGCCGCGGGCGGTTACCTCATCGTGCGTGGTGCTCTCATCGCGCACCATCGCCCGCGTGCCCACCAACGGGCCGCTCACGTCGCCGCACCGGATCTGGTCGGCGCCGATGGTGATGCCGTGGAACTCGGTGGGAAGTGGTGCCGGGGATCGCTTGCGCATTGCGCCTCGCTACTTGTCGTCGAACACCAGGATCTCACCGGTGTAGCAGGCCACCCACACACGCCGCGTGACCGGCTCATACGTGATGCCGATGGGGTGCACACAGGCGTTGATGGTCTGCAGCACGCGCATGGTGCGGCTATTGAGCTTTGAGACGGTGCCGCTCTCGTAGTTCACGACGTACAGCGCGGTGCCGTCGGTTGATCGCGCGAGGCTGCGGGGTGCATTGCCGGTGGTCGCCCGGGCAACCGCCCCGGTACGAAGGTTCACTTTGGCCACCCTGCCCTCGGCGTTCAGCGTGACGTAGGCCGTGCTGCCGTCGTCTGACAGCGCCACTGCGCGTGGCCCCGAACCCACCTCGATCTGCCGCGTGCGGTAGTTGCGCAGGTCAACGCGCAGCAGGTGACTGCTCCCCATGATGGCCACGATGGCGAACCGGCCGTCGTTCGATACCGCGATGCCCCGCGGATAGGCACCGAGCGGCATTGTGCGCACCACCTTGCCGGTGGCCGCGTTGATCACATTCATGTCCCACGAGCACCAGTTGGTAACCAGCACGCGGCCGCCATCGGGCGTCACCGCCACCACCTTGGGCACCGCCCCCACCGGGTACACCTGGTCAATCTTCATGCTCTCGAGGTTGACGCGATAGGTGAACGAGTGGTCGGTACCCGAGGCTGGAGTGCAGGTGTCCTTCCCCTCAGGACCGAACCCGCTGCCGTACATGGCGTAGTTGGTCACATAGGCGTAGAGGCCACCGGGGGAGAATGCGGCCTCAACCGGTGCGCCACGCGAGATGCCCGGGTGGCCCTTCACCCCGAACTTCGCCAGGTTCACCGAATCGGGGATGGTCGCCTTCAGTTTCATGGTGCGGGCGTCGTACACCGTGATGGTGTGCGTGTACATCATGTTCTGGGCGGTGACGAGCCCGCTGCCCGATGCTGCCACCGACTTGGGAGAGATCTGCCCGGTGATGGTCGTGCGAAGGTGCATGCGCCCCTTTGCTGCGGCCGGCGGAGCGGCCCCCCCGGCGTCGACGGGGCCAGCGGCGGGCGTTGTGGAGGCGACACCCACACTTGCCACGGCGATGGTTGCTGCAAGAGAGAGCAGAAGAGGAGAAGTTCGCACGGGCATCAGGCCTCGCTCGTGAATGGGGTGCGTCAACTGTAGCCGTGCACCGGAACGACGAAGGCCCCGCGGTCGCCGCTGCTTCGGGGAGCAACAGGTATTCGAGCGGGGCTCGGCCCCCGGTACGCCGCTCACCCCCGATGGGAGCGTGCAACGATTCCGTGCATGACTATCTCGCTCAACGGTCTGCGCACCGTCATCTATCCATCAACCGATCTTGCGGCGGACACGGCGTGGTGGTCAACGCTTCTCGGCCAGCAGCCCTACTTCGATCAACCGTTTTACGTGGGGTTCAATGTGGGCGGCTACGAGCTCGGCCTGCTCCCCAGCGCCAGTCCTGAGGATGGCGCGCTGGTCTACTGGGGCGTCGACGACGTGGCGGCGGCGGTCGGGGAATCCATCGCGAGCGGGTCGGTTGAGCACACCCCGATCGCTGACGTGGGCGTGGGAATTGTGACGGCCACTGTCAGGACGCCGTCCGGGAGCATCCTCGGGTTGATATCCAACCCGCACTTCCAGCTGGCGTAGCCCGGGCTCGCAGGGCCGCTTGGCGTGATCGCATTGCATCCGCAATTGCCGGGAGCAGGAGCGCGGATCTGGCGTGGCGGGATTCCCGTACGCGAGTGACCCGATTTCGGGCATCCAGAATCACGTCAGATAGCGTGCGGGGCGACTGCATCGATTCCCCGAGGAGGCCTGCGTGCCCTTTCTGATGACCCACTTCTACGAGGGTGGGACCGCCGAGCAATACGACGTATTGCTTGCTGCAGTGCACCCCGACGGGGAGCTTCCCCCCGGGCAGATCTCAAGTGCTGCAGGCCCCGCGGATGGTGGCTGGATCATCGCCGCCGTGTGGGAGTCCCGTGAGGCATTTGACCAGTTCGTCGTTGACCGTCTGATCCCAAGCCTTGCTGGCATTACCGGGGGCTTTACGAGCAGCGCCGTCGAGCACACATCTGACCTCACGTACTACCAGACGATCACGTAGCGCCATTCGAAACCACGGCGGCGGTGGCTGAGCCATCCTGCCGGCGAGACGGCTCGTGACGGTCCAGCATCTGTGCGGATCTCACGTGCCGAAAGGGGAAGACACAATGGGCAGCATGTTCCATCGCGGCGCGGGCACAGGAGCGTCATACCTCGGCCCTGGCGACACCTATACCTGGCTGGTGACCGGCGAGGAGTCGGACGGGAAGTACTTCGCGATGTACGCGATCATCCCGCCCAATGGCGGCCCTCCTCCGCACATCCACACGCGTGAAGACGAGACGTTCTATGTGCTGGAGGGAAACCCGTCGTTCTTTGTCGAGGACCACTGGGTTGATGCCGCTCCTGGCGACTTCGTCAACATCCCCATCGGCATGCTGCACTGCTTCAACAACTTCACCGATACCCCGACGACGATGATTCTCACGTTCACCCCCGCAGGGATCGAGAAGATGTTTGAGGAGTGCCTCGAGCGGGTGTACGACCTCACAGCCCCGATCCCCGACAACCTTGACGAAGTGGGCGCGCGCTACGCCGAGGCCGGCCCTCGATACGGCATGGAGTTCTTCCCCGACTACGACACGGGGCGCTCCTGAGGCGCGGCTGCTGAGCCGGCGGCTGGTGCCGGTGTGAAACGCGGTGACGAGTTCCGGCTGGACGAGGGCCACGGGCTAGCCGTGGCGGCCAATCCGACTTCGAGGGACGATCAATGATGCAGCGGCTCACCGACGGCTACCGGCGCCTCCGTGGCCTGTCGTGGCCCGCGGGCTATCCCATCGCTCAGTTCCCCAACCCTCCGCTCATCATCGGGCTGGCGGCGCTGGGGGCGAGATACGTGGCCACAGGGGCCGTGGCAGATGTACTGGCCGCCCTCGGGTACGTCTTTATCGCCATCTGGGCGTACCTCGAACTTACGGCCGGGGTCAACATGTTCCGCCGTGCCCTCGGGCTGGCCGGGCTCGCCTACATCGTCGTGATCATCGCGCAGCGCTTCGGCGCGTAGGGAGGCAGCGTGTACCACGACATCGCCATCATCGGGGCCGGGCTCAGCGGGTTGTACGCGGCCCGGCTGCTGCAGCAGGCGGGCGCCGACTACGTGGTGCTGGAGGCGGCGCCCCGCACTGGCGGGCGAATCCTGTCGCTGGGCGCAGATGGCGCACGCGGACCCTGCGACATGGGACCGTCGTGGTTCTGGCCCGCCTACCAGCCTCGAATGCCTTCCCTGGTGCGCGAGTTGGGGCTGCGCACCTTTCCGCAGGCGAACACGGGTGCACTGGTGTGGGAGGAGTCGGCGACCGAGTGCATTCGCTACGAGGGTGGCGCACCCGATGACGGATCGATGCGTATTCATGGAGGCACCGCCACGCTGATCGACTCGCTCGCGGCGGAGATCCCCGCTGGGCGGGTGCTGCTGGGGCATCGGGTCACTGCGCTGCGGCAAACGCCACAGGGTATTTCCGTTGACGTGAGTGCGGAGACCGGCCCGGATATCACCTGCGAAGCGCGAATCGTTATCTGCACCTTGCCGCCGCGACTGCTGACCCAGACCGTGACGTTCGATCCACCGCTTCCCGAGGCCGTGCGCAGCAGCTGGACCGCCGTGCCCACCTGGATGGCTGGCAACGCGAAGTTCGTGGCCATCTACGAGCGCGCGTTCTGGCGCGATGCCGGCCTCTCGGGAGAGGGGCGAAGCCGCGTGGGGCCGCTGGTGGAGATCCACGATGCGTCTGATGAGCACGGACTGGCTGCACTGACCGCGTTCGTCGGCACACCTCCGCAGGCGCGCATGGGTGCCGACGAACACCTACGTGACGCCGCCATCGCCCAACTGGTGCGCCTATTCGGGCCCCCGGCCGAGCACCCGGTTGCCTGTCTCATCAGGGACTGGGCCGCTGACCCTCTGGTGGCCACTGCTGACGACATGCAGCCGCTGTACGCCCATCCGGAGTACGGGCGGCATGCATCCCCGCCGGGCGAGTGGGCCGGGCGCCTCATTCTCGGTGGCAGTGAGAGCGCCCCCACCTACGGTGGGTACATGGAGGGGGCGCTCGAGGCAGCCGAGATGGCGGTCGCCGCGGCGACCTGACGACGCCGTGGCGCTATTGCGCCACCCGCACGTACGCCAACTGCATTTGCGCCGCGCCTTCGACCAGGTGCCACTGGACGTAGAAAACAGGAAAGGCCCGCCGAAGCGGGCCTTCCGTGAAACGGGAGTGACGGGACTCGAACCCGCGGCCTCAGGATTGACAGTCCTGCGCTCTAACCAAGCTGAGCTACACCCCCAGGCACAGCGGCAAGCGATGGGCGGTGACGGATTTGAACCGCCGACCCCCTGCGTGTAAAGCAGGTGCTCTACCAGCTGAGCTAACCGCCCCAACGGGCGCGGGGACCTTAGCAGTCACGTGATCCAGTCGGGGGGCGCATTGGACTCCGCGATAACGGCCACAAGTTCGTCGGCGACCTCCCGCGGGTTGCGCCCCTGCGCCAGACCGGGTGCCTCACCGGCGAGGGGTCGGGTGGCGAGGCCGGTTTCCATGTGAGGGGGGCGGGCATCGATGACTCGCACCTTCGCCCGCCGCATCTCGCGGCGAAATGCCACGTCGAATGCGGTGAGTCCGGCCTTGGCCGCCGAGTAGGCGGCGAGGCCCGCCATGGGCTGGTCGGCGACGACGGCCGAGATGTTGGCGATGACGCCGCCCGCCCCCACGTGCCGGCTGGCGGCCTGCGCCACGAGGATCGGTGCGATGAGGTCGATGTCGATCAGGCTCCGCAGCATGTTCTCGTCGAGGTCGGCGACGGGGCCGAAGGCCACGGCGCCCGCGGACATGACCACGATGTCGAGCCCGCCGAGTGCCTCTGCGGCGCGGTCGACGACATCGCGCGGGGTGCCCGGGTTGGCAAGATCGCCGGCGATCGCGGTTGCACCGGTCTCCTCGGCGATGGCATCAAGGCGACCGACGTCTCGCCCGTGCACGGCAAGCGTTGCTCCTGCCGCAGCCAACGACCTTGCCAGTTCCGCTCCGAAACCACCTGTGGCCCCCACGACGAGCGCACGCATTCCTGCTATTTCCATGTCGTAACCCTAGGCCGTGGAAAAGGCCCGGCCCGCCCGAACGGTGATGGGTCCGGCATCAAGGGCTTGGCGTGACCCGTTTCCGTGGACACCTCAGGTTCGCACCTGGCGGTGGTCAGGGAAGTTCTTCGCCTGCCTCGGCATCCGGCTGGGCGTCAGAGGGGTGCGGGCGTCCGCGCAGGTAGGCGTAGATGGTCACGCCGAGGCCTGCTCCCACGATGGGCCCGATCAGGTAGATCCACAGCGCAGTGAAGTCGCCGGTAGCCACGGCCGGGCCAATGGAGCGTGCCGGGTTCATCGAGGCCCCGGTGATCGGCCCCATCACCAGGCCCATGGCCACCACCGTGATGCCAATCGCCACGGCGGCAAGGGCGCCCTGCGCCCGGGTGTCGGTGGCCACGGCCATG
>CAJAPZ010000101.1 GCA_903943955.1 uncultured Actinomycetes bacterium | reverse complement strand
CGGGCGGGCTGCGCCAGTCCACCACGATCGCCTCCATGTCGAGGCCCAGATGCGTGGCATTCCAGCGGCTGAACTCCACTGCCGCGGGATACCAGTCGGTGCTCATGGCGTGGGCCCCGCGCATCGCCGCCACCATGGCAGTGGTGCCGATCCCCCCACCAAGTTCAAGCACGGACTTCCCTGCAAGGTCCATGCCGGCGAGCACCCCGCACAGCACGCGGCCCTACCGCCCTCAGACCAACGGCAAGATCGAGCGCTTTCACCAGACGATGGGTACCGAGTGGGCGTACGGGATGACATACGCAAGTGCCCGGGCCAGGGCCCGGGCACTGCAATACGGGATGAGCCACTACAACGAGCGCAGACCACACTCAGCGCTCGCGGGGAAGGCTCCGATCGGCCGGGTGCGTTCGGAACCTCTGTAGGCACGACAGCTAGCTGCTGTAACCACACACCTGCGCGACATTTGATCTCGCCGGACCTCCCGGGCAGGCGTGAGGTACTAACGCCCAGCCACCCAGAAGGTCCGGATGCATCACGATAGTGATCCACCGAACCGCACGCGTCTCTCGTAGGAGAGCCGCTGCGCGAAGGGTCAGGAAGGTCGAAGCGGGTTTCTCGATCGCTGATGCAGCGACAAGTTCCGGAGTCCACCGCTCCACCGTCTACCGCCTCATCGAGCGGTTTGAGCCCGGAGGGTGGCCAGCACTTCGAGATCAGCGGCCGGTTCCCATCTGCCAGCCCAGGCGCACATCAGCTGCAGATGAGCAACGGGTGCCCGATCTGAGGCAGCAGCTCCAGGCAGGGCCGATCACGCGCGGCGCACTGCTGTCGATGCCCGCATCAACCGTGGGAAAGATCCTCAGGCGAAATGGCTGCTCCCGCAGGGAGCAGCCACCCGCAAAGGTGTATCCGCGCTACGAGCGGGAGGTACCCGGAGACCTCATCCACATTGACGTCAAGCGTCTCGGGCGCTTCTTCACCTCCGGCAAGCGCATCTTCGAAGACGGAGTGGGCAGGAGCCCCAGCGCCGGCTGGCAGTACCTGCATGTGGCCATCGATGATCACACCCGCATGGTCTATTCCGAGGTGATGACAGGTCAGGGGAAGAAGGCCTCCTGCGCATTCCTCGACCGGTCAATCAACTGGTTCGAGGAGCACCTTGGCGCTCCTGTGCGCCAGGTGATGACCGACAACGGCCATGCCTACCGCTCCTACGACGGGCGCGATCGCTGCGAGGCACTTGGCATCACCCACATCCGCACCAGGCCCTACACGCCACGTACCAACGGCAAGGCCGAGCGGTTGATCAAGACGATGCTCGGGGAGTGGGCATATGGCTACAGCTACCCCACAGGCGCACACCGCACCCGCGCCCTTGCGGGCTGGGTGCGGTGGTACAACAGACGCAGACCTCATGCGTCACTCGGGGGCAAGCCCCCGGTGAGGCGCCACGGACGACCAGTGAGGGGGGCTGCATGCCCGCGGTCCGGCGTAGCTCAGGCCGGGTGATCCACCCCTGCGATAACTGCAACGGCATGTGGCACGACGCGTGCGATCGCTGCCCAGGCCTCCGCTGCGCCGCGGGGTGAACCGGGCAGCGCGACGACCAAGCACCGGCCCCGCACGCCGGCGCACGCGCGGGAGAGATCGGCGGCGGGCACTCGTGCACGTGACGCCGCCCGTATGGCCTCGCCGATTCCCGGCACCATGACATCGCACATGACCTCGACACCCTCTGGTGTGCGGTCTCGCGGGCCGATGCCCGTGCCGCCAGCCAAGAGCACCACATCGTGATCGTGCGCCAGGTCGAGGACGGCGCGCGCCACCTGGTCTTCTCCATCGGCGATCACCCGAGTGTCGTGCACACAATGTCCCGCCTTCTCCACGACCGTCACGAGTTCGGGCCCCGTCCTGTCGTCGCGCAGGCCGCGACTGGCCCTGTCGCTGACGGTGACCACTGCGACCCGCAGCGCACCCGAGAGGGGCATTACGCGCCCTCGTGCCGGGCCGCGCGTTGGTCCACCACCCCACGGTCACGCCGCTCGCCATCGACGGTCTTCTCGAGCAACACGACGTCGACGATGCGCGGAGCGGGCCCCTCAATGCCCTTGATCATGTCGTAGATGGCCAGGGCGCCGACGGATGCTGCGGTGAGCGCCTCCATCTCCACTCCGGTGCGGCCATCCATGCGCACGGTCACGGTGACGGTGGCCCGTCGCGCGGGGACGTCGAGCACGACGTCGGCAGACGCGTGGTCAAGCGCGAGGGGATGGCACAGCGGAATGAGGTCAGCGGTGCGCTTGGCGGCCTGAATGGCGGCGATGCGTGCCACAGCCAGTGCATCGCCCTTGGCGAGTGCGCCACGGGCGAGCGCCTGCATGGCGTCATCACCCATGGCGATGTCGGCCCGTGCCGTGGCCGTCCGGCGCTGCACGGGCTTTTCGCCCACGTCGACCATGCGGGCGTGGCCACGGTCATCCACGTGGAGTTCACGCATCGATGGCCACCTCACCGCCCAGTGACGCCTGGCACAGTCTCAGGAGTCCCTGCCTCGTCTCGTCCCGGTTCATCACCACCAGCACATCGGTCACGCCGCCACTCCCGCGATCTCGGCTTCGGTCAGGTGGCACGAGGGGTCGCCCTCGTGCATCGCCAGCCCACATGCCAGCACGCGCGAGGTCAGGCCGCCTCCGCACATCTCGCGGAAGGCGCAGTTGCTGCACCGCCTCCCCAAATGCTCGCCGCGGTTGCGCAGGCGCGATAGCAGGGGAGTGGCGCGCTCCCAGATCTCCGACAACGGGGTGGTGCGCACCGACCCCAGGGGCGTGCCGCCCCAGAAATGATCGGGCCGCACGGTGCCCAGCCAGTCCGCCGCCACGAGGCGCCGCCCGCCGGCGCTGCGCTGCCCACCGTTCCGGGCGAGCGCAGCCGCCGCCACATACGCTGCGGTACTCGCAGATGCCGCACTTGCCCTGCAGTTTCGCGGTATCGCGCAAATCCCTGAACACGGGTGCCATCCGGTACACCTCCACCGGGTCGTCGCGTCGCACGTCGCTGGCGACCAGCGGCAGGAAACCGCTGGGGCTGATGCGTCCGTCGTGCGAGATGAACATGAAGCCCCGCCCGCCATTGACGGCAGGCGGCATGTGGGCGCTGCGACCGGTCTGCATGAGGATGCGCCGGTATTGGGGCGCCTCGGTCACCTTCAGCCGGAACGGCACGTGCTCACTCAGCTCGGCCAGTCGGTGCAGGGCGGCCTCGTGGCCGTCGGCGTCGAGCATGTCGATGCCGGGCGCGCGTCCGACGGGTACCAGGAAGAAGACGCTCCACATGTCGGTGTCGAGATCGGCGACGAGTTGGGCCATCCGCTCGAGGTCACCGGCCGAGTAGCGGGTGACGGTGGTGTTGACCTGTGTGCCGATGCCGGCCTCACGGGCCCAGCCGACGATTCGCCGGGACCGGTCGAATGAGCCGCGCCGGCCCCTCATGGTGTCGTGCGCCTCCGCTGTGGTCCCGTCGATCGAAATCGCGACGCACTCCACCCCGGCATCTGCCAGTTCACGAAGGCGTCCGGGCGTCACGCGCAGGCCGCGTGCGTGGGCCTCCGTTGCGACATCCACCAGGTCGCGGCCCGCAGCAGCGGGTCGCCGCCGGTCAGTACGAGCGTGGTGCCCCCGAACTTTCCCAGCGCACGCACGAGGCATGCCCTCGTCATGGTCCGGTTCGCCGATCATGGGGCGCGGCTGGGTATCTGCGCGGCAGTGGCGGCAGCCGCACCCGCAGGCCCGTGGGACCTCCCAGCCCACGATCACCAGGTTGGTCGCCAGATTCCGCAGCGGTCCCCGGGTGGAGAGCGACGCTGGTGCGACGGAGGCCATGGAGCCACCGTAGCGGCGGTCAAATTGGTTTCCTAGCACTAAACAGAACAACATTGTGGAAAGGGACAAACCGCCCCGCGTCGCCGCCAGCGCGATGGCCGGGGTGGGCGCGCGGGGCTACGCTGGCGCTCATCGCAGTCGCCGCAGACACCGCCTGGCTCACGGCCAACCCGCTGGACCCGCTGGATGTCCTGGCGCGGGTTGCCACCGATCCCGCACGGCCCGTGATGTCGATGTTCGTGGGAACGGTCAGGGCTGACACCGCCATCCGTGAGGTGCGCGCACTCGACTACGAGGCCTATGCGGGCATGGCGGAACGCGAGATGGCGGGTATCTGCCGGGAGGCGGCCGAGCGCTTCGGGGTGCGGTGCGCCATGGCCCACCGCACGGGGACGGTGGCCGTCGGGCAGCCCTCGGTCGCAGCGGCGTGTGCGGCGGCGGGCGACGCCGCTGCGCTGGACGCGTGCGAATGGATCGTGGACCGCCTGAAGGAGCGCGTGCCGGTCTGGAAGCTGCAGCGCTTCGTTGATGGTGGCGCGACGTGGTCAGAAGGGGCATGAGCATCGACGCCGACATGTGCATGCCCATTGACCTGGCGGGACTCCTCGCCGAGGTCGGTGGCGCGGCGCACGGCGGCACGGCCGTCCTCGTGCGTCGGGGAGACGGCGAGATCATGGGTCCACGCCCGGGCGTCCATGCCGTGCTGGCCGATGCCGAACGGCGCTTCGGGGCTGTGGCCGCGGTGGCCTGGCGTGAGGGCACCGTGCCGCCGGGCGAGCCCGCCCTGGCGGTTGCCGCCGCGGCACCGCACCGTGCCGAGGCGTTCGCGGCCTGTCGCATGGTGCTCGCCGCGCTCGCCGGGTAGGCCCGTACCCCCGACGGGGATCAGCCTGCCAGTGGCACCAGGCGGGTGGCCAGCGCCTTGAACACGACGGTCACCGGTGCGCCCGTCGCCAAGCCCATGCGTTCGGCCGAGAGCGCGGTGACCTCGGCCACGACGGGACCCACCTGCACACGCATGCGGTTGCCGGTGGGGGTGAGAGACGCCACGGTGCCGGTGATGTGGTTGAGCTGCGAATCGCCCGGTCGACCATGCGCCAGCGTCAAGTCCCAGGGGTCCACGACCACGCCCACGCGGCCAGTGCCGGCCTCGCCACTCAGCACGGTGCCGCCTGCGTCCAGCACCACCTCGGTCAATCCGGCAGGGCCCGGGCGCGCCGTGCCCGGCAACAGGTTGGCCCCCATTAGGCGCGCCACCGTGGCCGTGGCAGGGCGCGCAAGCAGTTCGGCGTGTCCACCGCGCTGCACGATCGTGCCGTGATCCATCACCGCGACCTCGCAATCCAGCGCGGCGGCGTCGGCCATGTCGTGGGTCACTATGAGTACCGGGATGGCGAGACGTCCGATGAGTCGCGCCAGTCCGACGCGTACCTCGGAGCGCGTGCCTGGATCGAGGGCGGCGAGGGGCTCGTCGAGCAGCAGCACCGCCGGGTCGCTCGCGAGTGCCCGCGCAAGGGCCGTGCGCTGGCGCTCGCCGCCCGAGATCTCACCCGGCCTTGCGCCGGCCAGGTGAGCGATGCCCGTCAGCTCCATCATCTCGAGGGCGCGATCGCGCCCCCCGAACGCCACATTGCGTGCCACGGTCATGTGGGGGAACAGGGCGTAGTCTTGGAAGACCACGCCCGCTGCGCGCCGCTCGGGGGGCAGAGCCACTCCGGCGTCCGCGTCGAACCAGCATGCGTCCCCGACCGTGATGCGCCCCGCGCGTGGTGAGCGAAGCCCGGCGATCGCCTCGAGCAGCGATGACTTCCCAGCGCCCGACGGTCCCACCAGCGCCAGCCGCCGCCCGGGCGCGACGCTCAGCGCGACGTCGAGGACGAAGTCGCGAAGCGGCGCGCGGACGTGGGCGACGAGGCCGGTGTCGGGTTCCAGGATGGGATCATCTTAACGGCAAGAAGCACGGCGGTGGCGATGATGATGAGCAGGCCGCCGATCGCGAGCGCGGCGTCGAGATCACGGTTCATCTCCGAGTAGATGGCCAGGGGCAGCGTCTGTGTGACGCCGGGCAGGCTCCCGGCGAAGATGAGAGTGGCACCGAACTCGCCCATTCCGCGGGCGAATGCCAGGGCCCAGCCACCGGCGAGCCCGCCGAGCGCCAGTGGCAGTACCACAGACCGGAATGTGCGCCATGGCCCGGCGCCGAGGGTCGCGGCCGCCTGAACCAGGCGCGGGTCCACGGCCTCGAACGCAGTGATCGCCTGGCGGAGATAGAACGGGCCCGCCACGAATGTGATGGCCAGCACCACGGCCACCTCGGTGAAGGGGATGCTCAGGCCGAGGGCATTCAACTGGTGGCCGAGCAGCCCGTTGCGCCCGAAGGCGACCAGCAGGGCGATCCCGGCCACCGCGGGCGGCAGCACCAGTGGCAGTTCCAGCAGGGTCACCGCGAGGCGGCGGCCGGGGAAGACCCGGTGCCGTGCCAGCAGCCATGCCGCGGGCGTCCCCACCGCGATGATGATGAGGTCGGCCACCAGGTTGGTCCGGAGGCTCACCACGATCGCCTGCGTTGCGGTCTCGCTGCCCAGTTGGGTGAGCATGGCGGCTGGCGACACCTGCAGGAACACCGCGACCACCGGCAGCACGAGGAATGCCAGCGCCAGCGAGAGCGCCAGGGCCTGGATGGCGGTGAACCCATGTCTCATCCTGCGGGCACCCGGAACCCGTGGTCAACCAGTATGCGGCGCCCGGTGGGCGAGAGCAGCCGTCGCACGAACGCCCGGGCGGCGGCCGGGTGAGGTGCTCGTGCGAGCACCGCCACCTGGTATTCCACGTCGGGCTGCGCCGCGGCCGGCAGGCGGAGCGCCCGGACCTTTCGGCGCACCGGCCGCACATCGGTGGCGTATACGAACCCGGCATCGGCTTCCCCCAGCGCGACCTTGGCGGCCACGCCCTTTACATTGGGCTCGAGCGAGACGACGTTGCGCAGGACACCGGATAGGCCAAGGGCCGCAAGCGCTTGGCGCGCGTAGTCGCCCACCGGCACGCCCTGGTCGCCGAGGACGATGCGCACCCCGTCCCGTGACAGGTCTCTGAGCCCTGTGATGCGCGCGGGGTTCGCGCGCGGCACGATGAGCACCAGCGAGTTGATTGCAAATGGGCGGGGCTGGGCCACAAGGCCCTGCGCGAACAGCTGCTGCGGGTACTTCGGACTGGCGGCAGCGAAAACGTCCGCGGGCGCGCCCTGCTGGATCTGGAATGCCAGCGTGTCGGACCCTGCGAAGCTGAACCGGGCAGCGGCGTTGATGGCGGGGAGCACCCCGGTGAGGGATGCGGCGGCGAGTACCGTCGGCTCGTCAACGGCGCCCACGAGCGGCCCGCAGGCCGCGGTCGCCAGCATCACGAGGGCGGCGGTTGCGACCGTGACGTGGCGGGCCCATCGCAAGGTGCTCATCCGCCCGACACCGGCGTGATGAGCGCCACTTCGTCGCCGCGGCCGAGGGGTTGCTCAGGTCGACACCACGCGCCGTTGACAACCAGCCGCGTCGACGAGGGGTCCACGGCGTTGCGGACCGGCACTGGCAGCATGCTCCATACGTCACCTGCAGTCGCGCCGTCGGGAAGCTCTAGGGGGAGCACGGGCGTGCCGGCGGCCTCGCGTGCGCCGGCGAACAGCCGCACCGTGATGCCCACGGTGGTCACAGCCGTGACACCCGCACCGGCGCTCCGACCCCGAGCGGCTCCTGCCCGGGTGGAATCCACGCCAGCAGGTCGGCGTCGGCGATGGACGACACCAGGCCTGACCCCTGGTGGGGAAGTGGCATGGCCAGGCCATCCTGGTCGCGGCAGCGGATCATGAGATCCAGCCCGGGCGCGGCCTCCACCGGGGCGCCCAGCGGCATGCGGCTCCATCGTGCCTCGGCACCAAGCAGCACTCGCCCCAGCAGGTGCATGCCCACTGACGCCGCCGCCGGGTTGCCCGGCACGGCCAGCACACGGGTATCGCCCACGGTGCCCAGCGTGGTCGGTCGCCCCGGTCGCATGGCGATGCGGGTGAAGGCGGGCTGCAGGCCCAATGCATCCAGCGACGCGCGCACGTGGTCGTGGCGCCCCACGGAGAGTCCCCCGGCGACCACCACCATGTCGTGTCCGCCCACCGCGCCGCGCAAGGCGTCAAGCGTGGCAGCGGGATCGTCGTCCACCGTGGCGGCGGACGCCACCACGGCGCCGGCATCCTCAATTTGTGCGGCCAGCGCGAAGCGGTTGGAGTCGAAGATGGTTCCCCGCGACCCTGGTCCGCCTGGTTCCACCAGTTCGGATCCCGTGGCGACGATCGCAACGTGCGGCCTGGCGTGGCACGGCACGGTGGCGTGCCCAGCAGCGGCGAGGACGCCGACGTGGTGTGCCGCCACGCGCGTGCCGGCCGCCAGCACCACGCGCCCACGGCGGAGGTCCTCCGCGGCGAAGCGGATGTCGCGGCCCATGCCCGGCGTGGTATCGGTCTTCACGGCCCAGCCGTCGTCCTCGCCTTTCTCCAGGCGCAGGATGGTGTCGGCGCCGTCGGGCACCAGCGCCCCGGTGGAGATGCGTACGGCCTGTCCGGCCCCGAGCTCGCCTAACCACGGTGCGCCTGCGCGCGACTCGCCCACCACCGTCAGCTGCCCCGGCAGGTCGGCAGCGCGAATGGCCCAGCCGTCCATGGCCGACGCATCGGCGGCGGGCAGGTGCGCGCGCGCCACCACGTCGTGGGCGAGCACCCGCCCCACCACGTCGGCAAGTGCCACGGCCTCGGCCGGCAGCGACAGGGCCAGCCCGCGCGCGGCGGCCAGGGCGTCGTGCAGGGTCGCTGCGGTCATTCGTCCCCGGCCAGGCGCTGCGCGATCTCCAGCACCTCGTCCACCGGGCGCCCGGAGCGTGCCGCCATCCACGCCGCGGATGGCGCCGCCGTGCGCTGCGATGCGTGTGCGGCCACGCCTGCCAGCCGGAGGATCAGGTCATGCTCCTCGGGCGTTGGGGCAGCAGTGCCCAGTTCGGCGGCTAAGGCGTCCATCCACTCGCGGTCGGTCATCGGTGGTTCCTCCGTCGTTTCGTCCCGCATCAGGTATTTTGCACTTTGTGCACAGAAATATGGCAGACGCATTCGGCAGGGTGGCGCGCTCCGCTCGCGTGTCAGTGACCGATCGGTGCAACCTGCGGTGCCGATATTGCATGCCGGCGCAGGGGCTGCGGTGGCTCCCGCGCGACGAGGTGCTGACCCGGGAGGAGATCGCACGGTTAGTGCGCGTGATGGCGGCGTGGGGTGTGAGCGACGTGCGCGTCACCGGGGGGGAGCCGCTGCTGAGACCAGACCTCGTGGACATCGTTTCGGACATCGCCACCACCCCGGGCATCCGCGAGGTCTCAATGACCACGAACGGGGTGCTGCTGGCCGAACAACTCGACTTGCTGGTGGACGCTGGCCTGCGCCGGATAAATGTGAGCGTCGACTCGCTCGACCCGGACCGCTTCGAGGCCATCACGCGCCGACGCGATCTGGACCGTGTGCTGGAGGGGCTGGCCGCCTGCGCGCGTCATGCCGACCTCGGCCCCATCAAGGTCAACGCAGTGCTGCAGCGCGGTCTTGGCGAGCGCGACGTGCTCCCACTGGCGGAGATGGCGCGGACTGGCCCGTTCGTGGTCCGGTTCATCGAGGCGATGCCGCTCGACGCCGAGAGGGCCTGGACCCCGGGGCAGGTGATTCCGGGCGACGAGCTTCGTCGCATGATCGACGCCCGCTGGCCGCTGGTTGCCGTCGGCCGTGAGCGCCCATCGGCCCCGGCGACCTCGTGGCGGTTCGCCGACGGCCGAGGCGAGGTCCAGTTCGTGTCGTCGGTCACCGAGCCATTCTGCAGCCAGTGCGATCGCATCCGGCTCACGGCCGACGGCCAGCTGCGCACCTGCCTGTTCGCGCGGTCCGAGACTGACCTGCGCACCCCGTTGCGCGCCGGCGCGGACGACGACGGGCTCGCCGCAGTGCTGGCCGATGCAGTGGCCCACAAGCCCGCCGGGCACGGGATTGGCCGTCCGGGATGGTCCTACGAGGGACGCCCGATGAGCCGAATCG
This sequence comes from uncultured Actinomycetes bacterium, assembly GCA_903943955.1. GTDB lineage: Bacteria > Actinomycetota > Thermoleophilia > Miltoncostaeales > Miltoncostaeaceae > SYFI01. The sequence continues at coordinate 300 of CAJAPZ010000101.1, read as the reverse complement.
GTGGCTGAGGTGAGGTGAGACCCCCAGAATGGTCCAGATCACCTAGACCAGTTATCCGGTCCCCCTCAGAGGGACGTTCGTCCACCACGCGCCGCGTCCAAACGGTGTAATAATTCTCCTATAATGCAGAAGAACCCCGTGAAGGGGTACACGCGATGAGGGAGCACCAGTGCGGGCGCACCATGCCGCACGATCAAGGGGATACCGAGCGCAGTCAGCTCGGCATCGAGTGCCTCGAGACACGCCCGCAGGAATCGCAGCCGCACTGGTGATCGGTGATGCGGCGCACCCAGCAGCGCG
>CAJAPZ010000100.1 GCA_903943955.1 uncultured Actinomycetes bacterium | reverse complement strand
TCCCTACACGACGCTCTCCGATCTGACCCATCGCGACATGGGCCCGCACGTGCGGGGTCTGGGCACGATGGTGCCGGCCGAGCCGCAGCTGTGGCAGGACCCAGTGCCTGTCGTTGACCACCCGCTGGTTGGCGCCAACGACGTCGCGGCGCTGAAGGCGAGCATTCTCGCGTCGGGTCTGACAGTGGGACAGCTGGTGTCCACTGCCTGGGCGTCGGCATCCACATTCCGTGGATCTGACAAGCGCGGCGGGGCCAATGGAGCCCGAATCCGGCTGGTGCCGCAGAAGGGCTGGGCGGTCAACGACCCGGCTCAGTTGGCCCAGGTGCTGAGCGTGCTTGAGGGCATTCAGTCTGAGTTCAATGCGGCCCAGAGCAGCGGTACGAAGGTGTCGCTTGCCGATCTCATCGTGCTGGGCGGCAGCGCCGGTATCGAACAGGCGGCCACGGCGGCTGGACACAGCATCGAGGTGCCGTTCACCGCGGGCCGCACCGACGCATCACAGAACCAGACGGATGTGGAGTCGTTCGCCGTGCTTGAGCCGACGACTGATGGCTTTCGCAATCACTTGGGTCAGGGGTCCACTCGGGCAGCTGAGTTCCTGCTGGTTGACCGGGCAAACCTGCTCACGCTCACGGCACCCGAGATGACCGTGCTGGTGGGCGGCCTGCGCGTGCTCGGCGCCAATACCGGGCAGTCGTCGCACGGGGTGCTGACCGACCGCCCGGGCGCCCTCACCAACGACTTCTTCGTGAACCTGCTTGACATGGACACGGAGTGGACGGCCACGTCCGACGCCGAGACCGCATTTGAGGGTCGCACCCGCGGCTCGGGCATGGTGCGCTGGACCGGCACCCGCAACGACCTGGTATTCGGGTCGAACTCGCAGCTTCGGGCCCTGGCCGAGGTGTACGCCTGCGCGGACTCCGGCGAGAAGTTCGTGGGCGATTTCGTGCGCGCCTGGGTAAAGGTGATGAACTTGGACCGATTCGACCTTGTCTGATCGGGAGCGGGGGAAGGGTGCACGGCACTGGGCCGCCGAAACCGGCCAGTGTCCGAGGTCCGGTAACGTCGTGCCACCCTTCGTGGCATGTAATGACTCACGAGAGTTCCACCAATGAGGAGTTCGATGGCTCGCCATACCCTTACCTGCGTCAGCGCCCTGCTCGCGGCCGGCGCCATCGCCAGCCCGGCACTGGCCGCCGGCGTCATCGGGGGCAACCCCGGCGCATCTGATGGACCAATCTTCATCGCCGTTGAGGGACCCCAGACGGGGAGCCAGGCATCCAACGGGCAGGACATGCTGCGCGGTGTGCAGCTGGCCGTGAATCAGGTGAACGCAAAGGGCGGCGTACTTGGCCGCCAGGTCCGCATCGTGAAGGCAAATGATCAGGCCAACCCCAGCCTGGCCAAGAAGGTGGCGGGGCAGGTCATCTCCGGCAGCAGCGTGGCCGTCATCGGCCCGTACAACTCGTCCGTGGGAATCCTCAACCTGCCGCTCTACACCTCAAACAAGATCGTGCCGGTGCAGCTCACCTCCACCGACGACACCACCGGCGAGGGCGTCACCGTCCAGCCGAAGAACAGCCAGATCTCGCCGATCGAGTTCAACTACATCACCACTGCGTTTGCTCCCGCCAGGGTGTCCATGCTGGTGACGCAGTCCACGTACACCCAGGGCATGGCCGATCGCCTGCAGGCCAGTTTGCTGAGGAAGGGCGTGCTGGTTACCCAGATCCCCGTCGCCGAGGGTCAGGCCGATTACTCGGCAGAGGTCAAGGCGGCACTTGCCGACAAGCCGACGGTGCTGTACCTCAGCACGTACTTCCCCGAGGGCGCGCTCATCGCCAAGCAGTTTGCGGCGTCGGGCAGTTCGGCCAAATGCTTCGCGGGCCTCGCCAATCAGGATCCGGGCTTCATCACTGCCGCGGGCATCGCCGACAGTCAGGCGTGCGTGTTCAGTGGCGTGCCCGAGCCCACGCAGTTCCCCACCGCCAAGAACTACGTCAAGCAGTACAAGGCGACATTCAGCAAGAACCCCGGCACGTGGGGCACCTTCACCTACGACTCAACGAACATCCTGTTTGCGGCGTGGAAGAAGGCCGGCACCACCACCTACGCACCGGTGATCCGTCAGTTGAAGAAGACCACGAACTTCGCCGGTGCGACCGGCAAGATCACCATCGACACCCAGGGCAACCGCCCCAACGTGCCGGTGAAGATCCTGCGGGTCAACTCTCTGGGCAAGTTCGTCGTCATCTCGTAGCCCCATGATGTGACCAATTCGCCCGGCTCCCCACTGCGGGGGCCGGGCGCATGTCGCGGTGCGGCCTCGCGCTCTGGTGTCTACAGGGGTTGCGAGCCCACTCGGCGCGCCAGGTCGCCGGAGTGGTCAAGATCACGCAGGCGGTCGAAGCCGCCGATCGGATCGCCGTCGATGACGATCTGCGGGAAGGTCCGCCCACCACCACTCGCGGCTTGGATCCGATCGCGAGACCCGGGGCTCATGATGTTGATGCGAACTTCGTCGTAGGCGATGCCGCGCCGGCGCAGGTAGCGCTTGGCACCGACGCAGTAGACGCAGAATGGGGTCGCGTAGACGGTGACCTGAGCCATGGGGTGATGCTACCCGCGATCGCTGGCAAGCAGGTGGCAGGCGATGGCCGCCGCCGCAGCGACATTGAGCGAGTCAACACTCCCTGCCATGGGGATGGTCACGCGGGCGTCGGCGCCGCGGAGCGTGGCATCGTCGAGCCCAGGCCCCTCAGCGCCCAGAAACAGGGCCACGCGCTTGCCATCCATCTGTGCGAGGGCCTGCGCGAGGGGGAGGGCATTCGGAGCGGGGGTGAGGGCGAGCGTGGCGAACCCGTGTTCGCGACAGGTGGTGAGCGGGTCGTCGCTGATCGCCCACGGGTGGTCGAGTGCCGCACCCATCGAGGTGCGAAGCGCGCGCCGTCCCAGCGGGTCGCCAGATCCGGGGCCGATCAGTGTGGCGTCCACTCCCAACGCTGCAGCACTTCGGATGATGGTGCCCACGTTTGACGGGTTCGCCACCCCCTCAAGCACCAATACTCGCTGGGCCGCGGGAATGACCGTGGCGGGGTCTGGGTCGGGCGGCCGATGAAACATGGCCAGCAGGTCGCGCACGGCCCCGAACCCGGTGAGCGACTGAATTTCGTGGGGGGTCAGGTGGAGGACCGGACATCCCAGGTCGGGCGGCGCCTTTGTGTATTCGGTGTTCACCATCAGTGCCTTGGGCACGTGCCCCGCGGCCTGCGTGCGCTCCACCAGTCGCACGCCCTCGGCCAGGAACACGGCGCCGTCGCCCGCAGGCGGTGGACGCCGTAGGCGCGACTCGTGACCGCGCAGGTCGCGGAACATCTCCATGAGGGCGGCGCGATCGGTCATCGGTGGTCATCTTCGCGTACCCAGCGTGTGTAATGTCGCCGCCGTGACCTCCCCGGAAACCCCGACACCGAACGACGCCCCTCCGGATGATGGCCGCCTCGGCCGATTGGGCCGTTTCTGCGCACGGAATCACTGGTGGATTATCGGTGCCTGGGTCATCGGGCTTATTGCAATAGGTCTCACCGGGCAGTCGCTCGGGGGCCAGGCCGACGACACGGTGAGTCTGCCGGGGGTCCGGTCGGCCGAAGGGCTCAGCATCATCCAGGAGGCCTACCCCGGTCAGGGAGCATCACAGGGGATCGTGGTCGTCTATTCACCCACCACCCCGGTGACGTCGCCGAGTGCGAAGGCCGCTATTGCCGTTGGATCAGTTCGCCTGAAGAAGGTGCCCGGGGTCATTTCGGTGACTGGTCCGCAGATTTCCCCCGACCAGCACATCGCGCAGTTCGTGGTGCAGTGGTCCACGCCACCGCAGGACCTTGGAACGGCGAATCTCGACGCCTTGCAGGCTGCCTCCGCCCCGCTCCGCGCCGCCGGTCTCACCGTGGAATACGGCGGCTCGCCCGCAATGCAGGCCGAAGCCGATGCCCCGGACTACTCGGTGCTGGTGGGCGTACTGGCGGCGATGATCATCCTGCTCCTGGCATTCGGGTCACTCATCACGATGCTCATTCCCGTGGTGGGGTCGCTGATCGCCGTGGCGATGACCGCAACGATTCTGATCGTGCTCGAGTCATTCACCTCGATCAGCTCCGTGGGGCTGGCCATTGCCACCATGATCGGCTTGGGGGTCTCGGTCGATTACGGGTTGTTCGTGCTGACGCGCCACGATCAGCAGATGGCCGCGGGGATGCCCGTGGAACGGTCCGTCGGGCTCGCGGTCGCCACCGCTGGTCGTGCGGTCATCATCGCCGGTGGCACGGTTGCCATCGGTGTGCTGGGGTTGGCAATCGCGCAGGTGCCCCTGGTCACCCGTATGGGCCTGTGCGCTGCGCTGTCGGTGCTGGTGGCGGTTGTCGCAGCACTCACCTTGCTGCCCGCCGCGCTCGGCCTGGTGGGCACCCGCCTTTCGGGATGGCGCATTCCGAAGATCACGCGACCGGGGCCGGTGCAGCTCGAGGGTGCCGATGGCAAGCCGCATGGGTGGGCCCGATGGTCGTTGATGGTGACCCGTCGCCCCTGGCCCTTCCTTGGAGGCGCGCTTGCCATCCTCATAGTGCTTGCCATTCCGCTGTTCTCAATTGATCTCGGCATGGTGGACTCGGGAAGCGACCCCAAAAGCAGTACCACCTACAAGGCATATGGCCTGGTTTCGAAGGGCTTCGGCCCTGGTTCCAACGGGCCGATTGAGGTCGTGCTGTCGGGCCCAAACGCGCAGGCCTCGGCCGCCGCGGTTGCCGCGGCCGCGAAGAAGGTGCCCGACGTGGCTGGCACCATCGGACCGATTCCGTCGCCCACTCACCCGGTATCGCTGATCACGGTGGTGCCGCAGAGTGCTCCGGCGAGTCAGGCCACCGAAACGCTCATTACGCAGCTCGAGAGCGCCTTGCAACCGGTCGCAGGTGCGGGCACTCAGGTGTATGTCACCGGCACCACGGCTGTGGGAGCGGAACTGGCCGCCAAGGTCGCGGCACGCCTGCCGTGGTTCATCGGTGTGGTCATCCTCATCTCGTTCATCCTGCTGATGATTGAGTTCAGGTCGCTGTTGGTGCCGCTACAGGCGGCGATCATGAACTTGCTGTCAGTAGGTGCCGCCTTCGGGGTGGTGGTGTTCGTGTTCCAGGAGGGGCACGGCCTGTCGCTGATCGGGGTGGACCAGCCGGTATCCATCGAGTCGTGGGTGCCGCTGATGATGTTCGCCATTCTGTTCGGGCTCTCAATGGATTACGAGGTGTTCCTTCTGTCGCGCATCCGTGAGGGCTGGATGGCAACTGGCGACCCGCACAAGTCGGTGGCCCTCGGTCTGGCCGGCACCGCACGGGTCATCAGCGCGGCCGCAATGGTCATGGTGTGTGTGTTCCTGGCCTTCGTGCTGGAGCCGAACGTGGTGGTGAAGATGCTCGGCGTTGGCCTGGCGACCGCGGTGCTCGTGGATGCCACGGTGGTTCGCCTCATGCTGGTGCCGGCTGTCATGATTCTGGTGGGCAAGGGCAACTGGTGGCTGCCCAAGTGGCTCGATCGCATTCTTCCTACCCTGAAGGAGCCCGGGCAGGGCTGACACGCCGCACGCGTGGTCCGACTCCGGAAACCACGCAGCGCGGATCGGGGGAATCACCCATGTGCGCCGGTGATGGAGGCCCTAGCGTCATGGAATGAATCTGGCCGCCACCCTTCTCGCCGACGCGGGGGCCGACCCGGGGCGCCTTGTGTCGGTGGGCGATTCGGGCCCGGTGGGGCTTCGTGATCTGGGCGACCGATCCCGCATCGTCTCCGCAGTGCTGGCAGCCCATGGGGTGCGCGCAGGCGATGTGGTGGCGCTTGCGCTGCCCGACCGCCCCGCGTGGATCGCGGCATTTTTGGGGATCGCCCGCATTGGGGCCATCGCGGCGCTCGTTGGGGAAGGCATGGGTGCAGATCGTGCGCGGGACCTCATCACCCGTGCCGGTGCCCGGATGCTCATCACCGAACGCGATGACCTGACCTGTGACCAGACCTTGGGGATGCGCGACCTGCGGGAGGCAGGGTCTGCATCTGACCCGGGCGTGCGCGACATGTCGCATGGCGATCCCCTGTACCTGCTCGCCACCTCTGGATCGACCGGGGCATCCAAGTGGGCCGTGCACGTGCACGGTGATATTCCCTCGTGCATCGCCACCTATGGTCGGCGGGTCCTCCGCATGGGGCCCGGGGACGTGACCTGGTCGGTCGCGGCCCTGGCCACCAGTTACGGCCTTGGCAACTCCCTGTATTTCCCCATCGGTGCTGGTGCCGCAGCGTGGCTGGGTGGCGAGCGCGATCCGGCTGGTGCTGCACATGCATGTCAGGAGGGCGGGGTGAACGCGATGTTCGGCGTCCCCACGTTTTGGGCACGGCTCGCCCGTCATGTTGCCGAGGGCCGCGTGCCCGCCGACGCGTTTGCCGCGGTGCACCTTGCGGTGTCAGCCGGGGAGCATCTGCCCGAGGCCGTGTGGCGTGCCGTGGAGGCCACCACCGGCATGCGTCTGGTGAATGGTCTCGGGTCGTCGGAGGCCACCAACCTGTATCTGTCGGACCGGCGCGGATCGCCGGGGCCCGGACGGGTGGGCTGGCCGGTACCGGGGTACGACGTGCGCATTGCAGGATCGGAACGCCCCGCGGTGGGGGATGAAGGCGAACTGCTCGTGCGCGGCCCCACGGTGATGCGCGGGTACCTCGATGATCCCGTCGCCACCGGCAAGGCGCTGGAGAATGGTTGGCTGCACACCGGCGATGTCGTGCAACTTGAGCCAGATGGCGGGTACCGGTTTGTGGGCAGGAACGGCGACGTGTTCAAGGCCGGAGCGCTCTGGGTGGACCCGCTCAAGGTGCAGGTCGTTCTGCTGGACGACCCGGACGTATATGACGCCGTGGTGCTGGGGGCGGAGGACCCCGATGGGGTGACCCGTCTTGTGGCCGTGGTTGCGGCCCAGCCCACCCCGGATCTGGAGGGGAGGCTTATGGCTGCGTGTCACGACCGACTGGAGCATCACTTGGTTCCACGACTCATCCTTGCCACCGATACGTTGCCCGCCACGCCGTCGGGCAAGGTGCGCCGCGACGCAATTCGCGAGATGGCCACATCGGCGCTGAGCGACAGGGGAGTGGCATGAGCGTTGACCAGGCGGTGCTTGATCGCTGGAACAGTTGCGGGTGGTATCAGCTCACCGGGCTGCGGGTGCAGGAGGCGGACGGCGATGGGAGCCGGTTCACAATGGCCGTCGGCCCAGAGCACTTGCAGGCCTATGGGACCGCCCACGGCGGATCGATCGCGGGCCTGCTGGACGCCGCGATGGGCCTGGCCATCATTGGCCGCCTCGAACCCGGCGAGGGTTGCGCGACCATTGAGATGAAGCTCAACTTCATGGCGCCGGTGATGCCGGGCGAGGTCACCGCCACCGGGCGGGTCATCACCATGGGGCGTCGCATCGTGGTTGCATCAGCCGACGCCGTTTTGTCCGACGGCCGGATCGGCGCAACAGCACTCGCGACATTCAGCCGGTTCGCAGAGGCGACGGCATGAGCGGCGACCTGACCCGGTTGGATAGTCGCGTGGTGCTGGTGACGGGCGGGGCCGGGGGCATGGGCCGTGCCATCGCCCAGTTGGCTGCTGATCGCGGTGCGAGGGTCGCGATCATGGACCTGCCGCCGGGTACGGATGATGCCGTGGCGTCGTGCGGTGCCGTGATGGGCGTGGCCACCGATGTGACCGACCACGATGCGGTCGAGGCCGGTGTACGGTCGGTGCGCGCCGAGATGGGCAGCATCGATGTGCTGATAAACGGGGCTGGGTGGGACAGTCCGGCGTTGTTTGCTGATACCGACCATGCCCTGTGGCAGCGCCTTGTGGCCATCAACTACCTGGGTGTGCTCGCGGTCACCCATGCGGCCCTCCCGGCGCTTCGTGAGGCCGGTGGATCGGTGGTGTCAATCTCATCTGATACGGCACGCGTGGGTGGGTGGGGAGAGGCCGTGTACGCCGGTGCAAAGGGGGCGGTGGTGGCCTTCAGCAAGTCGCTGGCACGCGAGGAAGCCCGCTACGGCGTGCGGGTCAACTGCGTGTCCCCGGCAGTGACCGACACCGGGTTCAAGGATGCACTCGAGGCGGACCCGGTGGGGAAGAAGATCGTGGAGGGCGCAGTGCGCGCCACGCCCATGCGACGTAGCGGGCGCCCGGACGAGGTGGCCGAGGCCGTGTTGTTTCTTGCGTCCCCAGCCGCCGGATTCATTACCGGTCAGGTGCTGTCGGTGAGCGGCG
>CAJAPZ010000099.1 GCA_903943955.1 uncultured Actinomycetes bacterium | reverse complement strand
TCACCATCAACCGCCCGGAGAAGCTCAACGCCTTTCGCGGCAGGACGATCCTTGAATTGTGTGATGCGTTCGAGCGCGCCGGTGATGACGAGGCCGTGGGGGTAATCGTCTTCACCGGCGCGGGCGAGCGCGCGTTCTGCGTGGGCGGCGACGTGATGGAACCCACCCGCACCATGCAGGAGAAGCGGCAAGGGCACATCCTCGGTCCCCGCCTGGCGTCATCGATGCGCAACAACGGCACGCCCATCATCTGCCGGGTGCGGGGCTGGTGTATCGGGGGCGGCAACGAGTTCAACATCATGAGCGACCTCACCATCACCGACACCACCGGGCGCTTCGGACAAGCCGGCCCCAAGATCGGCTCCGCGCCCCTGTGGTGGGGCTGCCAGCTGATGCCGGCCATCGTGGGCGAGAAGAAGGCCCGCGAGATCCTTTTCCTCACCCGCCACTACGGCGCCGACGAGGCCTTGAACATGGGCCTGGTCAACCTGGTCACCGAGCCCGACGCGCTCGACGCCGCCGTGGACGAATGGTGCGACGACATCCTGCGCAAATCGCCCGAGGGCCTGCGCCTGGCCAAGATCGCCGTGAACACGGCCACCGACGCCCTGTACGGATCGGTGAATGCGGGCATGGAACTGATGGCGCTCAACCACGTGTACGGACCGGAGCCCGGCGAGGGCATCAAGGCGTTCCAGCAGAAGCGGCCCGCCGACTGGCGCACGTTCCGGGACGACCAAGGGCCCGAGCCCGGATGACCACCGAGTGGACCAACTGGTACGCCGAAGAGGACCCGACGACGTGGGTGCTCGCCACCAAGCTGCGGGAGCGGGCCGAGGCCCACCCCGACCGCGAGTACCTGCGCTATGGCGACGGTGCCTGGGTGACCTACGGCGACATGAATTCCCGGGCCAACCGCATCGCCAACGGGCTCATCGGCAATGGCACCCAGCGTGGCGAGTCGGTGAGCGTGATGCTGCCCAACTGCGAGGAGTTTCTGCAGGTGTGGTTCGGCATCCTCAAGGCCGGCGCGGTGATGAGCAGCATCAACACCGCCTACAAGGGCGACTTCCTCACCTGGACCATCAACCTGGTTGAGGCCCGCACGTTGTTCATCAGTGAGGCCTTTCTCGACCGGCTCGACTTCATCCAGACAGAGTTGCCACTGCTGGAGCGCGTGGTGGTGGTGCGCGGCAGTGGACAGGTGGGGCCCGACCCGTCGCGTCCGTGGCAGGAACTCACCGCCCTGATGCAGGCACCCGACACCCAACCGGACGTCGAGTACGTGTGGACCGACGACGCGCGCATCATGTTCACCTCGGGCACCACCGGGCGCAGCAAGGGCGTGATCAAGCAGAACGCCGCCGACTACTTCTCGGCACGCGGGTCGCTCGAGTACATGAGCAAGGCCCGGGGTGTGGCCGCCGATCAGCTCTCCGGCGAGACATGGTTCTCGTGCCTGCCCCTCTTTCACAGCAACGCCCAGGTGCTCTGTGCCTACCCCGCGCTGCTCGCAGGGGCCCGCGTGGCCTACGTGGAGCGCTTCTCGGGTACCCGCTTCTGGCAGCAGGCCATCGACGTGGGCGCCACGATGTTCAACGGCATCGGCGCCATGCTCTATTTCCTATGGAACCAGCCTCCCAGCGAGCTGGACCGTGCCCACTCGGTGCACTCAGTGCTGGCCGCCCCGGCGCCGAAGGACATCTACTTCGAATTCGAGGAGCGCTTCGGCGTCAAGTTGACGGAGGGCTATGGCCTTACCGAGACCGGCGTGTGCACGGTGATGGACCCAACCCAGCCGGTGCGGCTTGGCAGTTGCGGCAAGGCCAACCCGGGGTATGAGGTGACCATCGTGGAGCCCGGCACCGACCGGCCCGTGCCGCCGGAGACCCCCGGTGAGATCGTGGTGGACATGAAGATCCCGAACATCGTCATGCGCGCCTACTACGGCATGCCCGAGAAGACGGCTGAGGACTTCCGCAACCTCAAGTTGCACACCGGCGACCTCGGCCGTATGGACGCCGACGGCTACATCTACTTCATGGACCGCGTGAAGGACTACATCCGCCGTCGAGGCGAGAACGTGTCATCCATGGAGGTTGAGCGCCAGATCGCCGGGCACCCCAATGTGCGTGAGTGCTCCGTGATTGGCGTGAAGGCCGACGAGGGCGCATCGAGCGAGGACGAGATCATGGTGGTGCTGGTTGCCCACGGCGATGCGCCCGACCCCGAGGAGCTCACCCACTGGATGGCTGCGCGCATGCCCTACTTCATGGTGCCGCGCTATATCCGCCTGGTGGCCGCCCTGCCCAAGACCCCCACCGAGCGCGTGCAGAAGAACACGCTGCGCGATGAGGGCATTACGCCCGACACGTGGGATCGTGACGTGGCGGGTGTAAAGGTCGGCAGGTAACCACCCCGGAGCACGGCGCGAAGTGCCGTGGACTTCTATCCTTCGCAACATCCGGCACGAAGTGGGCACCGGGCCCACGCGACCGCACAGGAGACACGCGACATGACGACCGAAGCCGACCCCCTCGAGATCGTCTCAACCGCACCAATCGGGTTTCAGGATGCGCTCACGTATCCCTATTTTCAGTCGGTGTTCGACCGCAAGTCGCGTCGCGTTGCGCTCGGCATGACCGTCGAGAGCAAGGTCCTCCACTACGAATCCCCCTACGCGCCGGTGCCCCTCAGCGAGCTCGAGGAGGCCCTCCTGGTGATGGCGGGCACGGGCCTCAATGGGCTGGCGCTTGCCGATCTCGACCCGGCGCGCGGCATGAGCACGCTGGTGCAGTGGACCAACCGCACCTGGCCGTCGGCATGTTCAAACCACGGCACTGAGTTGTTCTGGAGCAATGACGACGGCCTGTGGTGGCTCGACATCTTCAAGCTCACGCCCGAGCCGGGCGAGATTTCAACTCTCTCGGGGCGTTCGATGGAGGAGCAGGGCGAGTTCGTCGTGGACCTCTTCCGTCGGGCTCGTGTCAAGTTGAAGGACGGACGCGCCGAGTTGCCCACCACGCTGCCCGGGCTGTTCGACTTCAACCAATGGAATGCCAACAAGCCGGGCACCACGCTGTTCGTCCCCGTGACGACCATGACCATGGAGTACATCAACGTGCTCTTCATCTACTTCGCGCGCAGCTACGCCTTCTCGATCGTGGATGAACAGCACGGCGGGCGTTCGGCGGGCCTGCAGAAGTGGGTCGATCAGGGCCGCCTTAAGAGCAATATCCCCATGAACATGTTTGAGCTTGAGCAGCGCGTGCTTTCGATGATGGTGGTGGAGCAGGGATTCATCTGCCAGAACATGAACCTGGGGATGCAGGCGCTGGGCCTGGGTGGCTGGACCTTCACGGGGTACCTGCCCAAGTTCGTGATGGGTGGCGGCGACGTGCCCGGCCTGGGCTTCCGCTTCAACGAGGCGGCCAACGGCCAGACCTACGCGGCCGGCCGCGATGGCGTGTTTGAGGCCTACATCCCGCCGTACCACGCCGACATGCATGCGGCGGTGGATGCCTTTATGGAGATGAAGTGGGGCGCCATGGACGAGGACGTGCCCAAGCCGTACAAGACGGCGCAGCAGAACGAGACCTTCGTCAACGCCATACCGCGCCCTCACGACGAGACCGTGGAGATCGTGAAGGACTACTGCCAGTACGTGTGGGACACCTACGGACGCTTCCCCGCCTACATCGACCCGATGTTCCAGCGCCTCACCACCCAAGCGCAGCATGTGGACGTGGACTTCTACGAGCAGCACTACCCCGACGGTTCGCTGTCGGGTCAGCACGAGAACCACTTCCGCCGCTGGCACCCCGAGATCTGCGACCACGAGGGCAGGCCTCCACGCGCATGACCCCGGTCGGGGGAGCGCCCCGGACCGGACCTGCGTACCTCTGGCCCGATCTATCCCGCGCGATGGTTGGGGCCATGGCGCGGCTGCACGCCGCGGGACGGATCGTCGGCACACATGCCGACGCAGTAATGGCGGTGGATCCTCCGGGCAACTGCTTCACGCTCGAGGGATGAAGCTGCGGGGCGCGCCGTTACCGCACGCGCCCCGCCAAACCGCTTATGGCTTCTTGGTAACCGGTGCCTGTGGCGTGGGTGCCTGCTGCTGCGGCGCCCCTGCCTGGGCGATGATGCCCTGAACGCCCTGAATGGCGCTCTCCTCCGGAATGCCGAGGATCGGCACCACTGAGCGGGCGATGTCCTTCACCGATGCGCCGCTCTTGGCCGAAGCCACGATTGCCTCGGTCAGCTGCTTCTGCTCCTGCTGGGCCTGAAGCTGGAGGGACTGCCCCTCCTTGTTCGTCGTCCCAAGCGACGCGGCGGCAGAGCGGACGTCGCTCAACCCCGTGTCGTCACCAAGACCCACCGCGAGGGGGATCAGGGCGCAAAGAGCGATAATGATGGTCGCCGCGGCGACCGGAATGAACTCACGAAATTTTCCCATGGGCGGCAGGTTGCCATGCGGAGCGGATGCGTCGCCCGACATACGTTGCATCCGACCCCACGCGAGATCCCTCTACCGGCCGTCCTCGGTCACCGTGATCGCGATGGTCACGGTCTTCGTGGGGGTTGTGGCCCCCGGCGCGAACAGCCCCATCACGCCCGACGTCCTCCCCTCGCCAAGCCCGATGATGCGGGCAAACACCGTGGTGGGCGCGCCGGGCCGGTTCTTCACACTCACCACCACACGCGGGGCGATGCCCTTGGCAATGGGTGATTTCGGTCGCGTGGTCCATTTCCACGCATAGCCGGTTCCGCTGTTGACCTTGCCGAGCAGTACCTGACGCGTGGCGCCGGCCTGCAGCACAGTGGCCTTGCTGACGTTGGGAACCGAGACGGCGGATGGCGTGAGGCCTGTGGCCTGCGCCATGGCCACCGGAGCGAGGACCAACGGGGCAGCGATTACGAGAGCGGCGACTGCCGCGATGACGCGCTTCACGGGATCTCCCGGATCATGGGGATGGATAGTCGCGACGCTAACAGCGAGGGGACGGGGCGCCCGGGTGCCGTGGCGCCCCGGAACGACGAAGGGGGGCCAAAGGCCCCCCTTCGTGAACAGCAACCGAACTACCGGCCGATCATGGGATGTCGGCGCAGTTCTCGGGGTAGCCCTTGTTGTGGGCAAGGCACTCGGCCTTCTGCTGGGCCGGCGTCTGGTTCGTGTTGTCGTTGTTCTGGTTGTCGTCGTTCTGGTTGTTGTTGTTCTGGTCGTTCTGGTTGTTGTTGTTCTGATCAACCGTCACCGTGGTGGCGGGAGCGGCAGCCGGAGCCGTGGTGGCAGCAGGGGCCGCCACGGTCTCAACCTGCGTCGTCGTAGCGGGAGCAGCGGCATCACTCCCACCGCAACCGGCGGCGCCGATCATCAGTACACCGGCGCCAAGGATGGCGGCGATGGCTGACAGTGAACGTCCACGCATGGAGGGTCCTTTCTTGGGGTACCCGGAATAGATCACAGTCACCATAGACGCCACGCGGGGACTGGCGCCGTTGCGCGCTGCACAGGGAGTCACTCCCCCATGTGCGTATCGGAGTCCGTGAGACTGCCCAGCACGAGCGCCATTCGATCGGACCAAGGGCGGAAATTGCACCGTGGAACGCGATCCGGTGTTTCTCCCCGGATAGGTGCGCGGCGACGTGGTGCTGGCACGGCTACATTCGTGGCGATGACGCGAAAGGCAAAAGACGGGGACAGGGCACCTGCGCTCGACGAGCAGTCGATCGAGCGCTTTGAGGTGCATCAGGAGACGGCATCTGCGCGCGGCGAGCTGGTGAACGCCGTGCGAAGTGTGCTGGCCGATGCCGGCCCCGACGACATGGAGGCCGTGGCCGACTGGCTGCGGGCCGTGGCTGCGGGACGATCGCCCGACGACACCGCTGCGCTGGCTGCGGAGATCCTTGTGCAGGACGCCCTGAGGTACGGCACCCCGCCGATGCACCCCGGTGACGATCTGGTGGCTGATTGGCAGTCGGGCGCCTACCCGTACCGCAACCTCATGGGTCGCAGGCCCTACGAGCAGCAGAAGTACCGCCTGCAGGTGGAACTACTCAAGCTGCAGGCATGGGCCCGGGAGACCGGCCAGAGGGTCGTCATCCTGTTCGAGGGCCGGGACGCCGCAGGCAAGGGCGGCACAATCAAGCGATTCATGGAGCACATGAACCCACGCGGAGCACGCGTGGTGGCGCTCGACAAGCCCACCGACGCCGAGCGCGGAGAGTGGTACTTCCAGCGCTACGTGCAGCACCTGCCCACCGCCGGCGAGATCGTGCTGTTCGACCGCTCCTGGTACAACCGCGCCGGCGTGGAGCGCGTGATGGGATTCTGCAGCGACGACGAGTACCACGAGTTCATGCGCCAGGCGCCGGAGTTCGAGCGCCAACTGATCCGCAGCGGAATCCATTTGGTCAAGTTCTGGTTCTCGGTGAGCCGCCACGAGCAGCAGCGCAGGTTTGCCGAGCGCCAATCACACCCGCTCAAGCAGTGGAAGCTCTCGCCCATCGACATGGCGTCGCTCGACAAGTGGGACGACTACACGGTGGCGAAGGAGGAGATGTTCCTGCGCACCGATTCGGATGAGTCGCCGTGGATCGTCGTCAAGAGCGACTGCAAGAAGCGCGCACGGCTCAATGCCATGCGGTACGTGCTGCACCTGATGCCCTATTCGAACAAGGATCACGGGCGCATCGAAGGCCTTGACCCTCTCATCGTGGGTCGCCCGGGTGGTATGGATCCCGTCGAGCGAGTGACGACAACCCCGGAGTAGTTGCGACCACCGCGGGAAGGAGCTCCCCCGTGACCATGGAACATTCTCGCCAAGCTTTAAACGATATGGGAGCACTATGGCCTGGGTTGCCGTCATCATCGCCGGATTCTTTGAGGTCATCTTCGCGACGATGCTCAAGTTGTCAAATAACTTCACGCGGCTGTGGCCCATCGTTGGGTTCGCCGTGGCGGGCACCATCAGTTTCTGGCTGCTGGCGTGGGCCCTTCGCACGCTCCCCATCGGCACCGCCTACGCGGTATGGACCGGCATCGGTGCGGCTGGCACAGCGGTGCTCGGCATCTGGGTGTTTCACGACCCGTGGGGTATCGGACGCCTCAGCGGTATCGCCCTCATCATCGTGGGCGTCGTCGTGCTGAACCTGAGTGGCACAACCGCCTGACCGGCATCAGCCGCGGTGCTGGGCCTCGATGCGGTGCACGGCGATCAGGCTTGTGGCACCTGGGTGCGCCACCTGCGGGCCGCTGGTGAGCACCACGCGCTCTCCGTCGGGGATGTCGAGCCTGCGCTGGGCGCGCAGCAGGCAGCGTTCCACCAGTGCCTCCACCGACTCGTCGGGCCGCGCGTGGAGTGGCTCAGGGATCACGCCCCACTCAAGCGCCAGCTGACGCGCCACGCCGGCATCAGCGCACAGCGCGACGATCGGCCTGCGCGGTCGGAACTTCGCGGCGGCACGTGCTGACCCACCGGTGGCGGTGGGGATGACCAATGCGGCGGCCTTGATGTCACGCGCCAGGAACACGGCAGCGCGCATCACCGACTCGGCCACGGTTGCCCCGTGCGCGGTCATGTCGACACCCATCGGGATGACGCCCTCCTGCGCATTGGCCGCGATGGCCGCCATCTGGGTGACTGCCTCCACCGGATAGCGCCCGGTGGCGGTCTCGCCGCTCAGCATCACGCACGAGGTGCCGTCCATCACGGCGTTGGCAACGTCAGATGCCTCGGCACGGGTGGGCTCGGGTGCCGTGCTCATGCTCTCCAGCATCTGCGTGGCCGTGATCACCAACTTGCCGTGTGCACCTGCCGATTGAATGATGCGCTTTTGCAGCAGGGGCACGCGGGCCACACCGGCTTCGACGCCCAAGTCTCCGCGGGCAACCATGACGGCGTCTGACGCCTCAACAATTGAGTCGAGGCTCTCGATGGCCGCCAGCGTCTCGATCTTGGCGATGATGCGGATGCTGGTGCTGCCCAGGAGCTTGCGGAGTTCCTGAATATCGTCAGCCTGATTGACGAACGAAAGCGCGATGAAGTCGGCGCCGGCATCGATGGCCACGCGCACATCGGCACGGTCCTTGTCGCTGAGCGCCATGCGGTCGACCACAGCATGCGTGAGAAATGCGCCGCGCCGCGGCAGGGCCTCGCCCGGGATGATGCAGGTGCCAAGCAGCGCGCCCTTCTCGCGCTCGAGCACGGCGATGCGAGGGGCGCCATCGCCGATAACCAGCTCCGACGTACCGAGTACCGCTGCATCCACCAGCCCAGGCCACTCCACAATGAGCGACTTGGTGGCACCCGGTGCCTTCGGGTCGCCCACAATGCGCACGCGGTCGCCTTCGGTCAACGCAAGGCGCTTGCTCGACTGATGCAGGCGGATCTTGGGGCCCTGAAGATCGAACATAATGGCGACGTGGCGCCCCACACTGGCGGCGGCGTCACGGGCCATCCACGCGTGGCGAAGCCAGTCCTCACGGGTGCCGTGCGAGCAGTTGATGCGCACGCCATCCACCCCGGCGCGAATCATCTGGCGCAGGATCAGCGGGTCGTCGGTCGCGGGCCCGAGGGTGGCGACGATCTTGGTTCGGCGTTCAGACATGGCGAAAGGACGCGGGATGGTAGACCCGTTTCGCCGTGTTGCAGCACAAATGCCCGCATTGCGCCATGCGCGTTGCATGGCGCACACCAGCGTTGGTCAGATGCTGGAGACCACTTGGTCGAACTCAAGCCGCGGCCCACGGGGCCGGTACGGATCGGGGCCGTACTCACCGATGTTGAGCACAAATAGGGCGCCGAGACGCCCGTCTCCGAAGAACTCCGCATCCACACCGACCTTGTCGAACCCCAGCATGGGGCCCGCGGCCAGGCCGGCGGCACGCACGGCGATGATGAAATACCCGGCCTGCAGCAGCGCGTTGAACGTGGCGGTTGCCTCGCGCTCCTCGCGGGTTCGGGCCTCGTGGTAGGCAACGGCGTCGGGGGCGTGCGGGGAAAGCATGGCCAGGTACTCGTGAAACCGGGTATCTGCGGCGAGGATGAGCGTGGCGGGCGCAGACGTGGTGCGCGCACGATTGCCCTCAGCCATAAGGGGAAGCAGCCGCGCCTTGGCCTCGGGCGACCTGACCACCACCACGCGCAACGTATTGGTGTTGCTGGCCGTGGGCGCGTACTTCATGCGCTCCCAGATACCGCGGATCTGCTCATCCGTCACCGGCGTCGTGCCGAACGTCTTCGGGGTATGGGCCTCGGTGAACAGCAGGTTCTGGGCCGCCTGATTGATCTCGGTCTCGGACATGGGCGGTAGGGTACTCACAGTCGGCCATGCACCGGATCGGGAATGTCGGCCCCCATGCCCGAGCGGCACGCGGGCTGGGAGCTGCGGTTCTGCAGCGCGGCACCTCACCACGAAAGGTCCGCTACCTGGTGGGCTTTCCATCCCGGCGAACCGTCACCTTGCGGCCCTTCACCGACCCGGCCCTGAGTGCCGCGATGACCTTCTCCGCCGATGACGTGGGCACATCAACCAGCGAGAAACGGTCGGCGATCTGAATGGCGCCGATCTCGCGACCAGCGATATTCGCCTCGTTGGCAATGGCGCCCACCAGGTCCTGGGGTCGTACGCCGGCAATGCGGCCGGCACCCACGAAGATGCGCGTGCTTCCCTCGGGCGCCGGGCGACTGGGGCCGGCCCGGTTGGCCCGGCGCGGTGCGCCGTCACCACCCTGGTATCCCCCGCCCTGTCCAGCTCGCTGCGGGCGGTCCTCGCGCACGCGGGGCTCCGGGATGTCCTCATCGTCCTCGTCCGAGCCACGCGACGCCTGGTGTGCCAGCTTCACTGCGGCGGCAGCCACGTCCATCACGTCGAACTCATCGCTGAGCGTCTCCACCACCACGCGGAACGACTCAAGCTCCTCCTCGAGGATGCTCTCGCGCAGCGTGGCGGTGGTGACGTCGAGCCTGCGAGCGCGTAGGTCGGCCACCGTGGGCAGGGCCTGCTGCGGCACCCGCTGGCCCGTGACCCGCTCGATATTTTTCAGCATGCGGTGCTCGCGCGGCTCGGCCAGTGTGATGGCCACGCCCTCGCGACCGGCCCGGCCCACCCGACCAATGCGGTGCACGTACTGGGCGGGAGCCGACGGCACATCGAAGTTGATGACATGCGTGAGCTGATCGATGTCGAGCCCACGGGCGGCCACGTCGGTTGCCACCAGCAGGTCGGTGGTGCCCGAGCGCAGGCGACCCATCACCCGGTCGCGCTGCTCCTGGGTCATGCCGCCATGCAGCGCCTCGGCGCGGTACCCGCGGCCATTCAAGGTCTCAACCAGCTGCTCTACCTCAATGCGCGTACGGCAGAACACCAGCGCCGCGGTGGGCGACTCGGCATCGAGCAGGCGCACCAGGGCGGCGGGCTTGTAGGCGCGCTGTACCACGTACGCGGCCTGCCGGATGCGTGGCGACTCGCCCGCTGCCGTGGGCCCATCTTCAATCTGCACCCGTACCGGATCGGTGAGGTGACTCTGTGCGATTGCCCGGATACGGGGGGGCATGGTGGCTGAGAACAGCACTGTCTGACGCCCCTCGGGGATTCCGTCGAGGATGGCGCCGATGTCCTCGGCAAATCCCATGTCGAGCATCTCGTCGGCCTCGTCGAGCACCACCACCGTGATGTCGTCGAGCACCAGGGTGCCGCGGGCCACGTGGTCGCGTGCACGACCCGGGGTGGCCACCACCACATCCACGCCGCGCTCCATGGCCTTGATCTGCCGGAAGATGGGCTGCCCGCCGTACACCGGAAGCACCCGTGCACCCAGGGCGCGGCCGTAACGGTGAATGGCCTCTGACACCTGCATGGCCAACTCGCGGGTGGGCACCAGCACCAGCGCACGGGGCGTGCGACCCGACCCGATCGCGGTCATGGTGTGCAACAGCGGCAGCGCGAACGCGGCGGTCTTGCCGGTGCCCGTGGCCGCATTGCCCAGCAGGTCACGCCCCTCGATAAGAGGAGGAATGGCCTCCTGCTGAATTGGGGTGGGCTCCTCGTACCCGAGTTCCCCAAGTGCGGTGAGGAGTTCGTCCCGGAGTCCGAGGTCGCTGAAGGTGGTCTTGTTGATGGTGCGCTTCCCGATGGAGTTCCGGGCGTCCCCGGCGAACGGGGGATAGTGCCCGAGTGGAGCGCCCATGTCACGCACGACACACAAATCAACCGGTGGGAGGTCCAATGTGGGCTCGTACCCGGCACCAGACCTCCCGCCAAGCGGCTATGTCACTTCGAAGTTCGCGTACATGCCGCCGAGGTAGTGGCCGGGGAGGTTGCAGATGAGCGCGTAGTGGCCTGGCGTGAGCTTGAGCGTCACGTCCTTGGTGGTGCCAGCCTCCATGTCACCGGTCTCGCCAAGTGCGCCGGTCTCAACGGCCTCGCCATCCTTCACGGGCAACTTGCCCGCGTCCTTGGTGGTCTTGATCACGACCATCTCGTGGGGCATGGTGCCCGCGTTCTTGACTTTGAACGTCACCGTGCCTGCCGCGACCGATGGACTGGCCGGTACGAGGCTGAACTCCTCCGGCAACCCGAGCGTGACGTCCACCTGACTGGCGGTCGCGGTGCTGCCGGTGGTCGCGGTGCTCGACGCAGCCGTACTGGCTGCGGGAGTACTCGTGGTGTCGGTGCTGGACGAGCTCCCGCAGGCGGAGACCCCTGTTGCGATCGCTCCTGCGGCCAGCAGTGCCAAACCACCCCGTGCGACGCGTGAATGCAAAGTCATGTGGAGCCTTTCATCGGTTCTCGGGGGAACCGGCCCTTCGTCGGGAATCTTACACCCCATACTGTGGGAATCATCACCCCGGGCGATCTGATGATTGATGGGGGCCCAACTGGGAGGGGCCTGCCCGGAGCATTGATCGTGCGACGCGCGCTCGTGCCAGCACCAGCGCCGCGCGCACGGGCAACGCCCACAGGTGGCAGCCGATCACGCCCTCCCGTTGACGAGAGGGCAGAGGAATCGTGACGGCAGCGGGGGGTACCTGCATTGATCGATCGCCGCGACACACGTGGCGCAGTCAGTGCCAATGCGGGCGCATCTCATTGGCCACGGGTGCCCCGCGCACCGTTCCCGCTCCCGCTGCGCAATGATGCGCGGGGTCGAGAGGAGACAGGACGGAGTGAACAGACGCCGGGAATACGAGTGCTCGAGTTGCGACCGGCGTGCCGCGGTGGTTGGCGGCTCCGGGAATGATCTCCACGACCGAACCACCACGGTGGGGTGCTGCGAGTGCGGTCAGCTTGATGACGTGGTGGTGGCACGCCGGGTGGATGGCTCGGCGTTCTCCCCCGACGACGACATGCCGGGTGACGCGATGCCCAAGTGCCGGGCATGCGGGACCGATGCCGTGGTGCTGTGGGTTGCTGGCGACCCATGTCCGCGCTGCGGAGACGCACTGCAGCACTGATCACGCGGGCTCGATGGCCCCTCCATCCCGGCAGCCTCCGGGCATGCGGGGCTCCAGCGAGGTCATCGGCTGAGTGGTGGTCCTCCCATGGGCGGCATCTGCTGGATGAGTGACGAATCCACCGTGCCGTGGAAGCACCTGATGGAGGACGTCTTGTCGGTCGTGCCAGGGAGCACGTAGTGGTAGATGCCATCGGGGAACTCAGGCGTGGCGCTTGTGATGCCGTTGCACGCATCGAGATGCGACACCTTCACGACCTTGCCGTTGATGTCGCGCTTCCCGTAGATGGGGAAGCCGTCGAATGCGACGCCGATGATGTGGGAGGGACCAGTCTTCGTGTCGGTCTCGGCAACCACGCAGTTCGGGATCCCGTGGTAGTGGTACTGCCCGCTTGGCGACGGCGTTGGGTGCCCCGAGCAGGTGTCGACAAACCACACTTTCGTCTTCCCGCGCGTGAGGAAGAAGTTGTTCGACATCGCAACTGTGGAGCCATCGCCCTCGTAGGGGTTGAACAGCACGGAGCCCGAGATCATCAGCCCGATCGATCCGAGCGGCGCATCGGTGGTGGTGCTGGTGTACGTGGGCGTGGTGGGGATGCTGAAGTCGTAGTTCTGGACTCTGGTTGGATCCTTGGCGACGTGCGCCGTGCTCGCCGTCGGCACCCGCACGCCGGTGTCGGGCACGGCGTAGTACCTGGGGCGCGAGTGGTTGGGCAACCCGTTTGACTGCATGCGCACGGAGCCCGTCGAATACGTGGCGGTGATGCCCGACGACCACTTGGCCTTCTTCAGGCCTGCGGTGGTGTTCACCGAGGTGCTGGCGCCAACACCGCTGACGGTCAGGATGAGCGGCACGGCACACAGGCCGGCCATGACGGAGAGCCCTACTGGCACGAGTTTCATGCTGCCCATCGTTCCATCAGACGAAGATCCCCGCATATGTCCACCCGAAGAGTTTTCGAAGAATGCGCTGGATCCGTGCCGGGGGGCCACGGGCCCCAACTGAACTCACGTGCCGTGTGGGCCGGTCGGCGCAGGTGGCAGAGATGCCTGCAGGCGCTCGATGAGCGCCTGGCCCGCGTCGTCGTAACGGGCCCTCACCTGGATCAGGATGGTCATGTCACTCATGCAAGTGAGCGCACGTGCCCGCCGATTCGCCTGGCTACGGCGTGAGCAGGGGAACCCCGGCCGCGCGCCAGCGCGACGCCGTGGTGCTCACCAGGTACCTGATGGCGGTCGGGTTGCTCGCCACCGAGAGCCCCTTCGGAAGGCCAAGGCGCTTGGCATCGTAGGTCGAGTGGATGGTGGGGAACGTCTTGCGCACAACACCCTTGGGCAGCAGGCCCGACGGGACGTACACGGAGCCCGGGGGGGCGGGGCACGACGCCGGGCACCGCTCCATCAGCTGGCTGTACACGGGCACGGTGCCGTCGGTGCGAAGGCCCTTCTTCGTGGCCTTTCGCCCGGCAGCGCCGCCCGACGTGCATGTCTGGCCGCAGTAGTCACCCGCCATCAGGGTGAGCGCCACGCCGTTCAGCACACCCACCTGCTGGGCATCCCACCCCCGGGGGTCACGCTTCGCGTGCCCCTGCGTGGCGAGCACCTGGATGGCCCCCGCGCCCTCCGTCACCTGGAAGATGCGCAGCCCGGCGCCGGCGTCGGCGAACTCCTGGCCCCAGCCCCTGAGCACCGGCTGCGTGAAGGTGGCGGGGTCGAAGGCGATGTCGTAGGTGGGGCTTCCAAAGTGCGGGCTGTTCATGGTGATGATGGAGGGGATCGACGCCCCGGCGGCCACCGCGGTCAGGGCGTAGGAGAACGCAGGCGCCACGGATCCGGCGGCGGGCTGCTTCTTCAGGGCTGCCACCGTTGCCCGTGCCACTACGCCGCCGTAGCTGTAGCCCACCAAGTCGAACGTGCGGTAGCCGTAGGTGGCATTGAGGTACCCGAGGAAACCCAGCACTGCCTGACCCGTCTGAGTGGGGTAGCCAGAGGTATGCCACTGCACGTCAACCGGCGGCTGCGGTGGACAGCCGGTCTCTCCCGCCGTGCTCACCTGCGTGTTGCTGTAGCCCGGCGCGGTGAACACCGGGAGTCCGGCATCGAGGAGCGCCTACACGAACTGGGGCCGTCCGCCATCACAGGCGGCCCACGGCGTGGAGTACGGGTGCGGTGCGCCGCCGCCCTGGATCACCACCACGGCGCGGTCCGACGTGGCTCCAGCCATCGGACCGGCGTGCAATGCAGGGGCGAGGGTGGCGATTGCCGCAAGAACGGCCGGGATGGCTGCAGATCGTGCCTTCATGGAGGACTCCCGAAATAGGGGGTGGCCAGTGAGCTACCGCGAGAGAACGAGGCGACGCACGACGGGCGCGGTCTGCACCCCGTCGCGAATGGCCACGATGCGCATGGTCCACCGGCCGGGGAGAACGCTCCGGCCGCGCACCCGGCCGCTGATAAACACGCGATTCTGTCCGGCATCGGCTCCGGGGCGGCCTGCGGCGAGCGTGTACTGGTAGCGGGTGTGTGGGCGCGTGGGGTTGGTGAAGGTCATGCGCACCCTGGCGCCCTTGCTCAGGCGGTAGCGGATGACAGTCCCCTGGCCGGGGCGGAAGCGTGTGCGCGACACCGCAACCGAGGACAGATTCAGCGGGGTCACGGGGTTGGGAACAGGCCCGGGCGCCGGAGGGTTGGCGTCGGGCACCGGCACCGGAATGGGGGCCGGGGCCGGCGTCGGGTCGGGTGTCGGCGTCGGGTCGGGTGTTGGCGTTGGGTCGGGTGTTGGCGTTGGGTCGGGTATCGGCGGCGCAGGGGTGGGGCGAGGCGCTGGGGGTGCCGGCCTGCGGGAGGCAATGCTCACCGACGTGCTCGATGACCCGGTGATGACCAGCGCACAGGAGTCGCGCTGCCCCGCACAGGTGCCGGTCCATTCCCGAACGGTCCCATCGGGATCACTGGCAGCGAGGATGACCTCCGTCCCCTTGCGGAACGATGCGCTGCACGTGCCCGTGTAGAGGGTGCAGTCGATTCCCGAGGGAGTCGACACCACGCGTGTGGCGCCCTGGGGGCTGTCGCCGATTGACACCGTCAGCACGGCAGGCGTTGCTCTGGCGAAGCCGGCACGCACGGTCTTCGCCACGTCCAGCGTCACCGTGCAGTCGTCATCGGTTCCCGCGCATGCCCCGGACCACCCTGTGAACACCGATCCCGGGTTCGGATACGCCGTGAGTTGCACCACCTGACGTGTTCGGAACTGCTGCACGCAGTCCAATCCGGCCGCGCACAGGATCCCACCGGGCGCGCCCTCGATCACACCACCACCGGTGCCAACGGTACCCACGGTGAGGGTGCGCGGCTGGGCAAGGCGCATGCGCGCCAGGAGAGCGAACTGGCGGTCCGGGCCCACGGAGGCGGGCACGAACGAGCTCGATACGAAGCCCCATACCCCGCCGCTGTCCACCACGGCCTGTCCTGCAGCGCCAGGCGTTCCCCGCGTCGCAGGAACCATGGCCGTGAAGGAGTCGGTGGGGACGATGCCCGATGCCGGCCCAAGACCCGATCCAACCCTGTCGCCGGTGAGAAAGATCTCGTCGCCCTGCGGGGTGAGCGCACCCGAGCCCGCGCCGAACTGGGTGCCGAAGGTAGATGGCATCGCGTGCACGCCGGCCGGCTTCACCGACATCGTGGCCAGGTCGAGCACGGCCACCGACGCGGGCGCCTGGTCGCCGGCGGCGGACGTGCCACCCGAGATGGCGTACCCCGTGGTGCCGTCGGCCGTGATCATGAGCGAACTCACACGCGTTGACTGCGCGAGCACGATGGAGCGCCCCTCAGGCCCAAGCCCGTTGGTCGAGACGCGCGTGATGATGGACACCGGGGTGCCGGCATCGGTTTGGCTCTGCAGCGCACTGAGGATGAATCGGCCGTCGGGCGATGCGGCGAGCGCGGTCACCGAGCCGTATTCGTCACCCAGCAGCCGGTCAACGACTTTCGTCTTCGATCCATCGAGCCGTACCTGGAGAGTGCGTGGGGGCGTGGCATCCGTGGCGATGAAGACCATGCGGGCAGTCGGCGTTCCGGCGTCGGGCTGCAGCACGGCCGCCACCGGTTCGCCGTCGAGGGCATCGAGCGTGAACGGCGAGCCGCTCTCGCGCATGGCCACCGGGTCGAATGGGGTGATCACACCCGGCCGACCCGCCGACACCGCCCATGCCCGCTCCACCAGCGCACCACCATTCGGGTACGTGGCACCGTCGAGCACAGCCACGATCCCGGGCGAGTCGGGCAGAGACACGCCACCAGAGGTCCCCGGACGCATGTCGATGCCCTTGCGCCACACGGTTGGCGGCACGCCCTCGAGGGCGGCTTGAGTGGCCAGGAGCAGGGCACTGCCGTCGAGGGTCGGTGTCATGCGCATGCCGGGCGCACCGCCCGACGGCACCACGAGCGAACTCAGGTCGGGAGTCGAGGGCGTGAACCCCGCCACGGCAACGCCGCCGCTCAGGAGCAGGGCGGCGATAGCGAGGGCCGGCGTCGCTCTCATCAGATGATGAACATTTCGCGCGTGACCGGAGTGCCCACGGGCACCATGGCCACCACCCGCGGCCCGATGATCCCGGTGCCGTCGCGATCGAATGCCATGAGCCCGGTGGACGGGTTCACAAGCAGGGTGGGGCGCGCGGCACGCGGCTGCGGGTCGGTACCCGTGACCACGGTCCACGTGCGGCCGAGGCCACGCACCTCAGTGCCGAATGACCGGGGCCTCAACACGATGCGGTCGCCCTGCGCCGCGGAGAAGTCGGTGAGGCGGTGGGCCTCTGCGTTTCGGGAAAGACGTCCGTGGTAACCGGTTGCCGGACGCCCGAGGAGCACGAAGCGATCGGCGCCCGGGCCGCCCGTGGCGGTGTCGTAGCGGTCGCTACCCATCTCGATCATGTCATCGCCGCCGCCGCCGTTCATCACGTCGGGGCCGGAACCGCCACTCAGCACATTGGGGGCGTCATTGCCGGTGAGTACCTGGTGGCCCTCGCCCATGCGCAGCGTAAGCGGCGCCGTGCCGGCCAGCACGATTCGCTCCACGTCGGGCGCGGGGCGAAGGCAGCGGCTGGTCACCACGGTGTCGGTGCCCTGCCCCGGCAGCTCGAACACGCTGGCGCATCCCCTTCCGGCGACGATCTCATAACGATCATCCCCCGGGCCGCCGCCGAACACCGCGCCCGTGGCGCGTCCGGCCACCACGAAGCGGTCGTCGCCAGGGCCACCCGTGATTCCGCCGGTGACTGAGGTGGTACGGATGAGGTCGTCGTCCGCACCGCCCCAGATGCTGCCAACGCCACCGCGCTGGGTGATTGCGTCGTTGCCGGGGCCGCCCTTCAGCCAGAAACTGCCGTTGCCGCCATTGATGACGTCGTCCCCCACCCCACCGCTCAGAGAGTCGCCCCCCGGACCGCCGGTGATGCGGTCGTCGCCCGGTGACGGGTCGACGATGTTCAATGCCCCACCACCGGTGCTCACGACATCGTCGCCCGCCCCTGGCACGATCAGCTCTGAAGCGGCGGTGCCGGCGTGCGCGTCGTCGCCACCCCGCAGCGCAACCATGGCGCCCGGGTTCGGCACGGTGACGCTTGCGCCCTGCATCGATCCGACGCACGGAACGGCTCCGCCCTGATGCGGGATGGCGTTGGCCTGCGCTGGCACAGCACCCGCCGAGCGGGCAACGAAAACGCAGGCTGTGAGCCCCGGCGCCTGGGTAATCATGAAGCGCGGTGAACCATCGGCGGTGAAGGCCGGCTTGCCGTTGGCGTCGAGTACGCGCACCTGCTCCTCGCCGTCGGATGAGAACGATCCGACGCCGTCACCCTTCATGCCCGCGGCCGAGGCGAATCCACGCGGGTAACCCGGGCACCGTCGCTCGCCCACGTAGAAGCTGTCCAGCGAGTCGTAGAAGGCCAGTTCGCTCGCGCTCGCGGTCCCCCGCGGGCCCAGGTCGCCGATGTCGAACCGGCGCTTGCCGAACTCCATGAACGATCCGGTCACAGTGGCATCGCCGATGGTGAGCGCCAGGCATTCCTGGCGGCTGGACGGCGTCATGCCCAGCGCAACCGCCGCGGGGTTACCGACTTCCTCGCCCTTGCCATCGGTGCCGAACCAGAGGTCGGCGCGATAGGTGTAGTCGTTGTTCAACGAGGTCTTGTAAACGCGCAGGCTGGTGGTGGCACCGGCGGGAGCCTTGGCCTGAAAGCTCTGGCTCACCTGCTTGGTCGTGGTGCTCTGGAAGCCGGTCTGCGAACCACGCGTCCCAGTGATGCTGGCCTCCACCGACGTCTTCACCGTCGACTCGGCCTCGGCGAACATCATTGACGTCTTCCACTTCCACTCGACGCCATAGCTGCCCTTGCTGCCGAACTGAAGGGACTTGGAGTCTTGGGACGACTCCTGGTGACCCCACGAGGTCTGCGCCTGCACCGTCACCTGCCCCTCGCCCGCGTCGGGTGCCTGGGTCTGCGACGACTTCGCCACCAGCACGAAGGGGTCGCCGGTCACGAGCTCGCTGAGCACCTTGAAGTTGGGCGGGCGGCCGTCGGGCGGCAGGGCCTCGGGAATGGTGAGGTCGTTCAGCTGGTACTTGCCGGAGTCGGACGCGGCGTCGTTGCATTGCGTCGGAACGTTGGTGGGCTTGCCGGGCTCGTCACGAATGCCCCATGCGCAGATGATGCGTGCACCGCTCATCACATTGGCCACCATCGGCATGAGCGCGCTGGCCTTGCCCGCCTCCGCCTGCACCTTGGCGCGCCGCTCCGTGGGTCCCATCTTGGGGAAGCCCGTGCCCACCGGCGTGCCGTTGGTGCGCGGCCAGTACACCGACGCCCGCGGCACATTGCACTTCAGGTCATCGCGCACCGAGATGACCGCGTTCGACACCTGCTGGCGGCTGTTCTTCTCGTTCTGGTCGAAGCGGTCAAGCACCAGGCACACCAGGCCCACGCCGCCCGGCCGCGTGGCCCACGTGCCGGGGAAGCCCATGATCGACATGCAGTTCTTCCCGGTGGCGTCGGGGTCGCAGTCGCTTGGCGCCTTCGAGCCGAAGTCGGAACCGCGGCCGAACCGCAGCCGGAAGCCGCCCTGGCCCTCGATCGCAACCCACTCGGCCGCGGCCGTCTCCTTGATGACCACCTCGACGTCGCGGTAGCCGAGGAAGTCGGTGAGGCATGGGGCGAGGCTCTGCTGCACCTCGGTGCGCAGCTTCTTGCTCTCGCCCGGTGCCGCCGCCAGGGCGTTGGGACCCTGGTCGAGGTCCTCGTTCCACCAGCACTTGAAGTCGCCCCGATTCTGCAGCGCCACCTTCGGAAAGCCGGGCTCGGTGCGGTTGTTGAGGTCGTTCTTCACCGTCACGTAGAAGTCGGAGCCCGCGCTGGCGATGCCTGGCAAAACCAGGCCACCCGCGACAACGATGATCGCGCCAAGGGCGGCGGTTCGCACGCGTGAGTGCGCGCGGCGGCGGCGGACGGAGGAGTTCACGGCGGTTAGGGTACTCACTCATGTCGGACACGTGTCACCCTCCGGGTCCGGGCTCTGGCCCGTACATCGTCGCGCACACGAGGGCCAGATGGGCGTGCGGCGCAAGCTGGGCTCATCAGCTGTACGCGGTCGCGTCGCCGCCCATGAATTGGCCACATGCTGTCCACCCCGGATCGGCCACGGTGTTCAGCCCCCAGAATGCGGAAGGCCCCGACTCAGCGGGGCCTTCCGGTCATTCTGGGACTGCCTGCGTACATCAACTGCAGCCCGAGGTGCTCCCGCAGTTCATGCACTTGTAACAAGAGCCCGACCGCACCATGGTCCAGCCGCAGGAACCGCAGATTGCGCCGTCCTGGTCGAGCTGCACCGAGAGGCCGGCGCTCTTGGCGAGGCCCATATCCATGGAGGTCTGCTCCCGGTTGGGCGTGGGGGCGGTCTCCACCACCACGGCACCCTCCGCGCTGGCCTCAATCTCCACCGGTGCCTGACCCGCGGGCACCTGGTCCTCGAGCTCGGCGCGCATCTGCTCGGTGATGATGCCGATCGAACGCTTCTCGTCCTCGGTGAGGAACTTGGCCGAGAGCCAGCGCACCAGGTAGTCGACGATCGACTTGGCGCTTGGGATCTCCGGGTTACCGGTGAACCCCGACGGGTCGAATCGCATGTGGCTGAGCTTGTTGGCCAGCGTGCTGAGCGGCACCCCGTACTGCAGGGAGAGCGACATGCAGATGGCGAGGGAGTCCATGAGTCCGGAGACCGTGGAGCCCTGCTTTGCCATCTTCATGAACACCTCACCGGGGCTACCGTCCTCGTACATGCCCACGGTGATGTAGCCATCGTGGTCGAGGATGCGGAAGTGGTGCGTGATGGCCTGACGCTCATCCGGCAGGCGGCGGCGAAGCGGCTTGGCCGGTGCGGCGGCGGCGTCGGTAGCGGCCTTCATGTCGGCCGGCGACTCCTTGCCGGTTGACAGGGGCTGCGTGCGCTTTGATCCGTCGCGGTAGATGGCAAGCGCCTTGACGCCTTCCTTCCATGCGAACACGTACGCGGCCGCGATGTCCTCGGGCGTGGCGTCGTTGGGCATGTTGACCGTCTTGGAGATGGCGCCCGAGATGAACGGCTGTACTGCACCCATCATCTTGATGTGGCCGCGGTAGTGAATGCTGCGCTCACCGTTGGCCGGGGTAAAGGCGCAGTCGAACACCGGCAGGTGCTCCTCCTTAAGCCCCGGGGCACCTTCGATGGTCTCGTTCTCGTCGATGAAGGCCACGATCTGCTTGATGGCCTCCTCGTGGTAGCCCAGCTTCGCGAGCGCCTCGGGCACCGTGTTGTTCACCATCTTGATGACGCCGCCACCCACAAGGCGCTTGTACTTGACAAGCGCGATGTCGGGCTCAACGCCCGTGGTGTCGCAGTCCATCATGAACCCGATGGTGCCCGTGGGGGCCAGCACCGACGCCTGCGAGTTGCGGTAACCAAAGATCTCGCCGCGGTCCACAGCGACATCCCAGCTCGCACGGGCGGCGTCGAGAAGGGCCTCGTCGCGCACGCGGCCGTCGGGGATGTCCTGCGCCGCACGCCGGTGGCTGCGAATGACGCCGTTCATCGCCTTGGCGTTGGGCTCGTAGCCCTCAAACGCACCCATGCGCTCGGCCAGGCGTGTGCTCATGGCGTAGGCACGGCCAGTCATAAGGGCCGTGATGGCGGCGGCGTACTCGCGGCCGTCCTCGCTGTCATACGGAAGGCCGTGGCTCATGAGCAGCGCGCCGAGGTTGGCGTAGCCCAGGCCCAGCTGGCGGTACTTGCGGGCGTTCTCACCGATCTGCTCGGTGGGGTACCCGGAGCGCGACACGATGATGTCCATGGCGGTGATGACCACGTCGATGGCCTGCTGGAAGTCATCCACCTGGAACGTGCCGTCGCCATCAACGAACTTCATGAGGTTGAACGAGGCCAGGTTGCAGGCCGAGTCGTCAAGGTGCATGTACTCCGAGCACGGGTTGGAGCCGTTGATACGGCCCGACACCGGGCAGGTGTGCCAGCGGTTGATGGTGCTGTCGAACTGCATGCCGGGATCACCACACACCCATGTGGCTTCGGCGATCTCCTTCATCAGCTCGCGGGCCTTCATGGTCTCCACGACCTCACCGGTGGTGACGGCCGAGGTGTGCCAGTCGCCGCCGGCTTCGTAGGCGTACATGAACTCGTCGGTCATGCGCACGGAGTTGTTGGCGTTCTGGAACTGAATGCTGTGCCAGGCCTCGCCGTTGAGCCCCATGTCGTAGCCCATCTCGCCAAGCGCCCAGGCCTTCTTCTCCTCCTCGGCCTTGCAGTTGACGAACTGGCGGATGTCCGGGTGGTCGACGTTGAGGATGACCATCTTGGCGGCGCGACGGGTGGTGCCACCGCTCTTGATGGCTCCGGCGCAGGAGTCGGCGCCACGCATGAACGAGATGGGGCCCGAGGCCTCACCACCGCCCGAGAGGCGCTCCTTCGACGAGCGGACGGCCGACAGGTTGATGCCAGCGCCAGAGCCGCCCTTGAAGATGACGCCTTCCTTGCCGATCCAGGAGAGGATGGAGGTCATGGTGTCCTCAACGGACAGGATGAAGCAGGCCGAGCACTGCGGGCTCTCACGCATGCCCACGTTGAACCACACCGGCGAGTTGAAGGCGGCCATCTGGTTGATGAGCAGGTGGGTGAGCTCGTACTCGAAGGTGGCGGCCTCGTCCTCGGTGGGGAAGTAGCCCTCCTCCAGGCCCCAGGCCTTGATGGTGAGCACCACGCGGTCGATGAGCTGCTTCGCCGAGTACTCGCGATCGGGGGCTCCCAGGGCGCCGCGGAAGTACTTGGACGCCACCACGTTGGTGGCCAGTTGCGACCAGTCGGCAGGAACCTCGAGGTTGTCCTGCTCGAACACGCTTGTGCCATCGCCAGAGGAGATACCGGCACTGCGGCGCTCCCACTCAATGAGGTCGTAGGGGTGCTTGCCCTTCTTCGTGAAGTGCCGCTTCAGGCCAAGTGCCGGTCGCTTGGTTGATGCGGACCTCTTGCTGGGCGTCGTGCCCACGACCTCAGTCGCCATCTTGTGCCTCCTCGGCGTCGGTGTTGCTGGTCTTGTTCTCTGTCGTCACTTCATCCTCCACGCCGAGCCCGCCCGCAAGTGCGCGAAGCCGACGTCGCGCGGGGCGGACGATCGGCATGGGCTCGGTGAGAAGTTCAAACATGTGATCGTCAAGCGGGCGCTGTCCGCGCGGCAACGGGGGCTCCCGCTCCAGCCGGTTCAGCTCGTCGGCGAACTCGTCGGTGTCCTCAAACTGGCGATACACCGATGCAAATCGGACGTACGCCACGGTGTCAACGTCCTTCAGGCGCCGAAGGGTGAGCTCGCCAATGGCGGTGCTCGACACCTCCTGCTTCAAGCGGTTCCTCAGGCTCACCTCGATATCGCGCACTGCGGTCTCCAGATGGGCCGTGGGAACCGGCCGCTTGTGACATGCCCTGCGAAGCCCCGAGAGGAGCTTCTCGCGATCAAAGGGCTCCCGGTCACCGGAACTCTTGATCACCACAAGCGGCATCTCCTCCACGCGCTCGTACGTGGTGAAGCGCCTGCCACATGTCTGGCACTCACGACGCCTTCGAATGGCGTCTGTGGTGTCAGGAACACGCGATTCCATCACGCGGTGCTCTGAACCCTCGCAAAAAGGGCAAATCATGGTGAAAACACTAGGTGTGGGGTCAGCAGCATGAGAGGGCACACTACATGCGGGGTCTAGACCCCGCAAGTTCCGATTGTTGCGAAGTGCCCGCTCGGAGCGATAATCGCACGGTCAATTGGGTTTCCGTGCACTCACGAGGAGTGTCGACTTCTCCGCTGCCCCCCGGGTAAAAACCACCCCTACCACCCGATTCACCGTCCACGGGGTCAGTCCCCGCCGGGGGTCAGTCACCGTCACAAATGGCCACGCTCAGCGCACGCCCGGCCCCCACCCGGCGAGTGGGGTCAGTCCCCAGTTGGGGTCAGTCCCCGGTGGGGGTCAGTCGCCGTCACAAATGTGCACGCTCGACCCACGCCCAACCAATCCTCCCCAGATGGGGCCAATCGCGTGGTGTGGTCAGTTCCGGGATGGGGTCAGTCGCCGTCACAAATGTGCACGCTCAGCGCATGCGCGGCGCACGCCCGGCCCCCACCCGCCGGGTGGGGTCAGTCCCCGGGTGGGGTCAGTCCCCGGTGGGGGTCAGTCGCCGTCACAAATGTGCACGGTGCGAGTGGGCGTACTTTCGTAACGGCCTTCGCTGTCCTCTTGACCTTGCGTGGGGGGACGGCCAGCGCGACACCGACGCATCTCCGTCGTCTCAGGCGCTCACTACACCGCTGATGCCGACAACTAGCTGAGGAACTGCAGGCGTGTGATGGGCCAGTAAATGAGTTCTGCCTGGCCGATCACGTTGTCCTCCGGCGTGAACTCGGCATTGCGATCCAGCCACACGTGCGCGTCGCACGATCCCGGCCGGTTATCCCCCAGCACCAGCAACTGGCCCGGCGGCACCACCGGGAATGACGCCGTGTAATCAGGAGTGATGGCGGTCGGCACGATGAATGGCTGGGCCTCGGCCTGCCCTGCCTTCTTCACGAAGGTCACGTGGGTGGTGTCGCCATCCTTCAACTGCTGCTCTGTGACCCCATCAGGGCCGAACGAATTGGGTGTGGCGGTGCGCTTCACCGCGGCAGCGCCGCCGGGGCGCAACTCCGGATACGGGCTGGTGGACGAGATGGTGACCTCACGCACGCTCACCTGGTCGCCCGGAACGCCAATGACCCGCTTGACGAAGGGCACATCCCCAGGCTCGCTGCACGCGGCACGGGCGCCCTTTGTGGGGTCGAACACGATGATGTCGCCGGGGGAGATATCCCTCAGCTTGTAGATGACCCGGTTGGCGATCACGCGGTCCGGGGCGCGGTCGCCAGTGGAGTTGGCGCCCTGGATGGCAGGAAACATCGAGTTGGTGGGAATCTCATACGGCTTGGCAAGCGACGCCTGGATGACAAAGGCCAGAGTGATGGCCACGACCACCGGCAGGATGAGGTCCTTCACCAGCTTGCGCACGCTATTGGCGTCCCGTCGGCGGACCATCGCCACCACGGCGACGGCTGATTACGAACCATGCGCCGGCGGCGATAAGTGCCAGCACGGCGAGCACGATGATGACGATGACAGCGCCCGGCAGCCCGGAGTCCTCACTTACGGCGGCTGATGAGGCACCGTCGGATGCCGCGCCGCAGGCCTCACCAGGGCGACGCAGGTTGGTCAGCTCGGCCTGGCGGATGACGTCAACGGCTGCGCCGTACTGCTGCTGGTCAGGGCGGATTCGCCGCAGGGCATCCTCAAACT
Source organism: uncultured Actinomycetes bacterium (assembly GCA_903943955.1). Lineage (GTDB taxonomy): Bacteria > Actinomycetota > Thermoleophilia > Miltoncostaeales > Miltoncostaeaceae > SYFI01. The sequence continues at coordinate 2,027 of CAJAPZ010000099.1, read as the reverse complement.
GCGCCAGCGTGTAGCAGCCGTTGATCTGGCCGTTGTCCTCGTAGTCGGCCAACACTGCCCGGCCGGTGATCTCGGTGGACGCCTTGGCGCCCGATGCAGCCGTTGCCGATACCCGTGTGGTGCCCACGCACTGGATCTCTGCTTGCTGGATGACGTCAACCACAGCGCCGTACTGCTGCTGATCCGGCCGCACCGCCTTGAGCGCGGCCGCGTAATCACCGGGCGCGTAGCACTGCTCCAACTGCCCGTTATCGGCGTAGTCCGCGAGCACGGCCTGCCCACTCGCGAACGCGGACGAGGCAAAGAGCCCCATCACAAGCGCGAGGAGGAACGACACGGCTACGCTGGGGCGGATGATGGTCATAAGGGTGAGAGCGCCCGAGGCGCGATGCGCCGCCGGGAATCTGGCGAGCGTACCAGCGCCCCATGGGGCTGGCGAGTTCGTGCGTCACGGGGGCACCCGCTGACACCCCGGCGTGCGCGCACTGAGACGCCGCTCGTGGTGGGGGCCCTGCTGCTGGCCGGCTGGACCCTGCTCACCGTAATGAACGGGGGCATCGATCTGGGCGATGGCCTGGCGACGCGCGGGGCCACGGCAGCGCTGTTTGCCACGGTCATCGCTGCGCCCACCGCCGCCTGGGCGCTCATGCGCGCTCGCAACCATGCAGCCGTGCGATCGGGGCCCTCGCTCATCGCCATCGTCGGTCTACTGGGGCTTGCGGTGTGGTCGGGTATCTCCATTCTCTGGGCGCTTGCCCCCGACATGGCCTGGACTGAGGCCAACCACACGGCACTTGCGTTTTTGGCGCTGATGCTGGGAATCACCCTTGGGGCGCTCATCCCCAGGGCTCCCGAGCGCTTTGCCGCCGGGCTGGCGCTGGCCACCGCACCCATCATCGCGTGGGCGCTGCTCGCCCGTTGCCTGCCCACGATCTTCGGCAGCGACTACGAGCCCTCGCGCCTGCAGGCGCCCATGGGGTACTGGAACGCGCTGGCACTGGTGTGTGTGATGGCCGTGCCGGGAATCCTGTGGTGGGCCGGACGACGGGAGGCATCTCAGACGAGCCTCTTTGTGTCGTCCGGCGCCCTGGCCGTGGTCATCACCGCGCTCATGCTCACCTATTCGCGCAGTGGGCTGCTCGGGCTCATCCTGGTGCTGGTCATCGTGCTGTGGATGGTGCCCGGACGCATTCGCATGCTGTCGGTGCTGATCGGCGGCGGCATCGGCGCCCTGCTCCCCCTGGTGTACGGACTCACCACCGATGCACTCACCGACGACGCCCTGATTGCCGCCGATCGCAGCGGGGCGGGGTTTGGACTGCTGTGGAGGATCGTGCTCGGAGCAGCCATCGCTGTGGGCATCGCGTGGCTGGCGGCCCGGGTGCTTGGCGGGGGCAGGCTCAACCGCAGGCGCGCCGGCATCGCCGCGCTGGCGATCGCCGCAGTGGGAGTGCTCGGCGTGGTGGGGTACTCCGCCGCCAACCCCGACACAGTGGGTAACTGGATCTCCACGCGCGCGAGCGAGGTGGCGGGAACCTCGGGCGGGTTGGCCAATACCCCCGGGCGGCTCGGCAGCCTCGACACCAATCAGCGAATCGACTGGTGGACAGAAGCGGAGCGGTCGGTAGAACAGGCGCCGCTCATTGGCGAGGGCGCAGGTTCGTTTGCGCTGGTGCACCTGCGCGAGCGCATCAGCGCCGAGGACCGCCTGAACGTGCGCCAGCCGCACCAGCTGGTGCTTGAGGTGCTGTCGGGGCTCGGCGTGATCGGCCTGGCGCTACTGGGGTGTCTGGTGGCTGGCATCGCGTGGGCGGTGGTGCGCGCCCGCACCCGTGGTGCGCCCGCCACCATCGCGCTGCCCCTGGCCATCGTGGCCGCCTTCCTCCTGCAATGCCAGCTCGACTGGACATGGACGGTGCCCGCCCTCACCACTGCCGCAATGGCTGCCGGCGGAGTACTGATTGCGGCCGGGGCGCCGGGGCCAGCCGCCCCCGGGCGTTCGCTGCCACGGGGCGCGGTCGTTGCCG
>CAJAPZ010000098.1 GCA_903943955.1 uncultured Actinomycetes bacterium | reverse complement strand
CCGTCCGCGCCGTGTTGTGGCGCCATCGATCAGGTCGTCGTGCACGAGGGTGGCCATGTGCACCAGTTCCACTGCTGCTGCGGCGGACACCAGTGCGGCACGGTCGTCGTCGTGACGTGACGACGCGCAGAACAGCAGCATGGGCCGCACCCGCTTGCCGCCCGCGGCCAGGGTGTCACCGGCCGGGCCGCTTACTGCGCCCACGTGGCCTCCGGCGACAGCCGCCAGCACCTCTTCGCACTGCGCCATCCAGGGACGCAGGGCATCGATGAACGCGGTCGGCGGGGGAGCGGTGGTCATGCGCGCACCGTGCCGTGGTGCAGCGTTGCCATTCCGCCCGCGAACTCACGCCAACGGATGCCGCCGATACCGCACTCCCACATGAGTGCCGCCACATCTGCCGGAGGAGGCATGTGCCCCACCGATTCCGCCAGGCGGGCGAAGGCATCGGGGTCGCCGCGAAGCAACCGCACCACGGCGGGCATGGCGACGGCAAGCGCCCCGGCGTGAAGGCCCCGCAGGTGCCTCGGCGGTGTGATCTCCAGAATGACGATGCGGCCACCGGGGCGCGCGACGCGCACCATCTCGCCGATGCCGATGGACGGATCGTCGAGGCTGCGCAGGCCACCAGAGGCTGTCACCGCATCGAAGCGGTTGTTCTCGTACGGCAGTTGGGTGACGTCGGCCACCTCGAAGCGGCACCGGCGATGCGTGGCAGCGGCCTTCAGGCGCGCGCGGTCGATCATGGCCGGTGAGTAGTCCACGCCGATCACCTGCCCCAGTGATGTAACCCGGTCGGCCAGGAGCAGCGCCAGGTCCCCGGTGCCGGTAAAGGCATCCAGCACCTGCGCGCCAGCGGCCACATCGGCCACCTCGGCAGCAGCGCGACGCCAGCCATCGCCCATTCCCAACGTCATCACGCCGCTCACCAGGTCGTACCGGGGGGCGATCAGGTCGAACGCGGCGCGATCGTCGACGGCGCTGTGCGGCACACGCGCGGTGCTCATGCCTCCACCCGTCCGGCCTCGTCCCAGCGGGGGAACAGCGCGTGGTCGATGCGCAGCACGTCAAGGGCCTTACCCACCACGAAGTCGATCATGTCGTCCACCGACTGCGGCTGGGTATAGAGCGCAGGCGAGGCCGGCAGCACCACGGCCCCTGCCTCGGTGACGGCCACCATGTTGCGCAGTTGGATGAGCGATGCCGGGGTCTCGCGCGGCACCAGCACCAACTGGCCGCGCTCCTTCAGCATCACCTCGGCAACCCGGTGGATGAGGTTGTCGCCGGTGCCGTGGGCAATTCTGCCGAGCGATGAGGTTGAGCACGGCATCACGAGTGCCACCCGCGCACCGGATGATCCCGATGCGAATGAGCAGGCGATGTCGTCGGGCGCGAGCACGTCAACGGACCCGGCTGGGTCGCAGTGGTCCGCCAGAAAGCGGTCCATCACGTGGTCGCGCGAGGTGGGGCGGGGACCCTCACCGAGGATCTCGTGGCTTATCACCTGGCACCCGGCATCCGATACGCACAGGCCCACGTGGTGCCCTGCCGCAGTGAGCGCGAGGAGAGTCCGGCCGCCATAGGCGGCACCGCTCGCACCGGTGATTCCGAGGAACACACGCATGGGGAGATCGTAGGCCACGGGGGGCGAAAACGAGCCGGGGTCCCGTACTACGGGACCCCGAAATACGACCCTATCTCGGCGTTGGGGGCCTACTTGTACTTGGTACCCAGCCCATTCAGGAATGTCGACAGATTTTCGAGATCCTCGGGTGGCAGGGACGCGAAGGAAGGCATAGGCGCCACGGGTACCTTCATCCACTGGACCATCTTCGCGTTATCCCAGCCCTTGGCTCCCTCATTGGTGAGTTCTGGCCCGGGCCCTGGCGCACCAACTCCCTTGATCATGTGGCAACTGCTGCAGCCATTGGCCAGATAGACCGCCTCGCCCGCGGACGCAGCAGCATCCAATCCGGTGAGCGGAAGGGTCTCGCCCTTGGCGATGCCCTCGGGCGTGCTGGCACCGAGGAAGGTGAGGTAGCAAAGGCCGCTGATCACCAGTACTGCGGTACCCATTGCGAACGGTCGCTTCCAGATGCGGCGCTCGGGACCACGGTCAATGAACGGCCAGATCACCAGCAGGATGATCAGGATGTTCGGCACCATGAACGTGGCCATGATCACCGGGGTGAGCGCGTTCTGGTTCGCAAAGATCTTCAGCAGCTCGAACGCGAAGTAGAAGTACCAGTCAGGGCGCGGGAGGAAGTCGGTAGACGCCGGGTTGACCGGCTCGCCCATCTCAACTCGCACGGTGATCGCGAGCACGATGACCACCAGAATGGCGAGCCCCGCGATGATGGTGTCCTTGTAGATCGCATACGGGAAGAACGGCTTGCCGTTCTTCTTCGACGCCGCGTAATCCTTGTCGTATGCGACCTTGTCGGCCTTCTTCATCGGGAGACCTCCTGGCCGTCAGTGACGACTGCGGGCGGGAACGACACGCTGCCCTTCAGTCCGGCGTCACGATTGCGCGCCGCCTTGCGACGGGCATCCTCTTCGTCACGCTGCACGCGCAGGGCACGCTTGGCCCACGGCGGCTCCGAGATGCCGAGGCGGATGATGAAGTAGAGGTGCAGGCCGATGAAGGTCGCGATTCCACCTGGAATTAACAACATATGGATCGAATAGAAGCGCGACAACGTATCTGGCCCGAATTCGGGGCCGGCGCGGAGGATGTCGCCGATGTACGGCCCCAGGATGGGGGCGCTCGCGAAGATGTTGACGGCCACGACGGTGGCCCAATAGGCCTTCTGGTCCCATACCAGCAGGTAGCCGGTGAGGCCCATAAACATCGTCATCATCAGGAGCATGGCGCCGGTGACCCACGTGAGTTCACGCGGGTACTTGTAGGCGCCCCAGATGAATACACGTCCCATGTGCAGGAACACGATGACGATCATCGCCGAGGCGCCCCACTTGTGCATGCCCCGGACCATCCAACCCCATGTCACCTCGTTGGTGATGTGAGCGATGCTGCCGAATGCCGTGTTGGGGTCCGGCTTGTAGTACATCGCCAGGATGATCCCGGTGATGGCCTGCATGCCGAAGAGCGCCATTGCGGTAAAGCCGAGGGTCTGGAACCAGCTCGTACCGGCGGGAATGTTGCGGAACATCAGCCAACGGCCGCTGTTCTTCACTCCTGACCGCTCGTCGACAAAGTCGACAACCTGGGTCACACCCTGCTCGACCGGATTCTTTGGCCCGATGTCCTTTGTGGTCATCGCGCGCTCCTAGGTGAACGGGTAGAGGTTGGAGAGCGTGCCGGTCACGGGCTCGCCGGGTGCATGCAGCGGGAAGGGCTCCTGCTCGTCGGAGATTGAGTAGGCCTTGCCCACCAGCACCCGCACCTTCGGGCTGGACGACTTGGCAATGGCCTGCTGCAGGCTGAGGCGGTCATTGCCACTGGCGATGTCCGCGGCCGAGTACTGCTGCGACTGATCGACGATCTTCACGTCGAGGCGGTCGAGCGGACGGGGTGGCGGGCCACCGGTGACGAGGCCGCGTGAGTCATAGGCACCGCCGTGACACGGGCAGATGAAGCCCTGTGAACCGGCTGCGTAGGCCACTGGGCAACCCAGGTGTGCACAGCGGTTCCAGATGGCCAACATGTCCATGTCGGCAGCCGTGATGCTTGCGGCCCACGCCTTAAAGCGGGCGTCGAAGCCATCGGTGGACTCGTCTGGGCCGGGAATAGGCTTGGCCGAGGGCTCCACCAGGCCGAACATGAGGTAGACGCGCCGGTCGGCCTCGGGGTCGGTACCCGCGACGGCCAGCGAGGCGACTTCGCCGATCTTCGTGGAGGGGGTCGCGTTGGCGTATGGCGGAGCGTTCTTGAGAAAGTCGCTGGCCGGACCGATGTCAATCCAGCGCCACTCCTCGCCCTTCAGTGGGTTGGCAACTGCGAATCCAACGACCGGCACCAGGATGGCGGCGGTGAGGATTCCACCACCCGCAATGGCGACAGTGGAGAGGAAGCGGGTACGCGTGATGTACCCCGGATCGTCCGAATGATCGGCTTCCGGGGTGAAGTCGGTCGCACGTGGGCCCTCGTAGGGTCCCCCCTGCGTCCCGGGCGCGCCGCTGTCCGGCTCGTCCTCAGCCACTCCGACCTCCGTAGACGTTCACTAGACCCATGACAATACCGTCGTGAAGTGAACCCGATTGCATCTGCAGGCGCAACGGGCTGATGTGGGGCCAGTTGTCCCCGTTGCACCGGGACTCACCGGTACTTTTCGGCCCCCGGGAGATGGATACCGAGGTCTGCCCAGCGGGCATCCACCCGCTGTCGTACGTCGTCGCTCATGCGGATTTCGTCTGGCCAGGCGCGTACGAGGCCCTCCCCCTCCCACTTTGCCGTGGCATCAAACCCCACCTTGGCGCCGTAGGCGGCGTATGGGGCGGCGTGGTCAAGGGCGTCGACGGGGCCCTCCATCACCAGCATGTCGCGCCCGGCATCCACATTTGAGAAGGCCCGGAATGCGACCTGCGACACATCCCGTACGTCGACGTCGTGGTCCACCACCACCACGCAGCGGGTGAGCGACAGCAGGCCGAGGCCCCACACCGCATTGATGAGCTTCTTCGCATGACCCGGGTAGCGCTTCTTCACACTCACGATTGCGCAGTTATGAAACACGCCCTCCAGGGGCAGGTTCATGTCCACGAGGTCGGGCACGGTCATCTTGATGAGGGGCAGGAAGAGGCGCTCGGTGGCCTTGCCCAGCCAGAAGTCCTCCATCGGTGGCATCCCCACGATGGTGGTGCTGTAGATGGCGTCACGACGCATGGTGAGGCCGGTGACGTGAAACCTCGGGTACTGGTCAACCGGCGTGTAGAAGCCGGTGTGGTCGCCAAACGGGCCTTCATCGCCCAGATCGGTGGCATCTACGTAGCCCTCGATCACGATCTCGGCGTGCGCGGGCACCTCGATGTCCTGGGTGATGGCCTTCACCATCTCCACCTGCTTGCCGCGCAGGAAGCCCGCGAACATCATCTCCTCGAGCGCGGGGGGCAGGGGCGCGGTGGCGCTGTATGTCACCGCCGGGTCGGTGCCCACCACCACCGCAACGGGCACGCGGCCCTCGCTGTCGAGCAGGTGCTGGCGGCCGTCCTTGTGAATTTGCCAGTGCATCATGCAGGTGCGCTTGTCGACCTTCTGCACGCGGTACATGCCGCAGTTGCGCGACCCGGTGACCGGGTCGTTGCTGAACACCAGGGGCAGCGTGATGAATGGGCCGCCGTCCCCGGGCCAGCAGTGCAGGATGGGCACAAGGTCGAGGTCCACATCGTCACCGGTGAGCACCACCTCCTGGCACGGGCCGTTCTTCACGGTCTTGGTGCCGAGCGATGCAAGTTCCCTCAGCTTGCCGAGCGCCTTCACCTTCTCCATCACGCCCTGGGGCGGTTGCATCTCGGCGATCTCGGAGATACGCGATGCGATCTGGTCGAGGTCGGTGCCGCCAAGGCCGGCGGCCATGCGGCGCTCGCTGCCGAACTGGTTGATGAGCACGGGCATTTTGGAGCCCGTGACGTTGGTGAAGAGAATGGCGGGGCCACCGGCCTTCATCACCCTGTCGGCAATCTCGGTGATCTCAAGATGGGGGTCCACCTCGGTATGCACCTCAACGAGCTCGCCCATGTCGCGGATGACCTGCATCCATTCGCGCAGGTCCTTCATCGTGCCAGCGCCTCAGTCAGCGCCGGTGCGGGGTCGAGCCCTGCGGCGATATCCACGATCGGTGCAGACAGTCCTTCGCGGAGCGCCGCGCGTGCCATGCGCACGGCGCCCTGCGTGGCCACCTCGTCACCGGCCACCGCGGCGGCGGTCGCGCGCCACAGCGGCAGGAGATCGTCGTCGCGCCCGGCCGCAACGGCTGCCGCCGAGAGCGCGACCAGGTCGGCCAGCGCCTCCACAACCGAAAGGTCACCGGTGGCCGCCACTCGCACCAGACCCTGCGCGTAGCAGTAGTCACCCGCAAGCACGGCCGCGCCCATTTCCACCTGCGATACGTGACGCGGTGTGCCGTGATGCAGCAGAAAACCCTCGAGGATGAGCTCCAGGCCAAGGGCGTGTTCGCGGGCCAGCGGTGGGCACACCAACGGCACCAGCACCTCATCGGCGTCGATGGTCAGACCGGCCAGTCCGGGCTGCGCTGCCAGCACGGCTGCCACCGAATCGGCAGTGAGGGTGCTCATGCCATGCCCTCAAGCGCCCGTGCGAATGCCTGTTCAGTTGCGCGGAACTCGTCGTCACCATGGATGGTGCTCGTAAACCACGCCTCAAACTGCGAGGGCGGTGGATACACGCCATTGGCCAACAGGCCCCGTGCCAGCCGGGCGTAGGCGTCGGTGTCGCAAGCGGTGGCCTCGGCGTAGTTGGTAACCGGGGAATCGGTGAAGAACGGCGTGAGCATCGACCCGACGCGCTGAACCGTGACCGGCGCGCCGCTGTCGCGGATGATCGCTTCGAGCCGTGCGCCGTTCTCCTCAAGTTGCTCGTAGGTGCCCTCGGCGGCAAGGCGGCAGATGACCGCGAGCCCCGCAGTGGTGGCAAGCGGATTGCCCGACAGCGTTCCGGCCTGGTAGCAGGGGCCCTCTGGTGCCAGTTCGCGCATCACATCGGCCCGCCCACCAAACGCACCCACCGGCAGGCCGCCACCGATGATCTTGCCCATGCACGTGAGGTCGGCCTTCACGCCGAAGCGCTCCTGTGCACCACCACGGGCCACCCGGAATCCGGTGATGACCTCGTCGAGGATGAGCAGTGCGCCGGTGCGGTCGCAGGCGGCGCGGAGGCCCTCGAGATAGCCCGGCGCGGGAGGCACCACGCCCATGTTGCCGGCGACCGGCTCCAGAATGATCGCCGCGGCACCCTCGAGCGCGATCTCGGCTGCCGCAAGGTCGTTGTAGGGCACCAGGCGGGTGGCGGCGGTGGCGCCCGCCGTGACGCCCGGGCTGGTGGGCACTCCCAACGTGGTGGCCCCGCTGCCGGCCTGCGCGAGCAATCCGTCAATGGCGCCGTGGTAGCCGCCCTCGGTCTTTACGATCACCTCGCGGCCTGTGGCGGCGCGCGCCAGACGCACCGCACCCATCACGGCCTCGCTGCCGCTGGAGGTCATACGAAGGCGCTCGATGGACGGCATGGCGTCACGTACGGCCTCGGCGAAGACGATCTCCCGCTCGGTGGGAGCGCCGTAGGAGGTGCCACGGGCGAGGGCGTCGCGCAGGTCGTCAATCACTACTGGCGGTGCGTGGCCCAGAATGGCCGGGCCCCATGAGGCCAGGTAATCGACGTATACGTTGCCATCCACGTCGAACACACGGGTGCCCTCGGCGCGGTCGATAAAGATGGGGTCACGCCCGATACCCCGCATGGCACGCACGGGTGAGTTGACCCCGCCCACCAGCGACTGCTTCGCGCGCGCGAACAGCTCCCGGCTTCGCGTATCGGTGGGGGACGCAGGCATTGGGTCAGGCCGTCGGCAGGGGCGCGCCGGCGATGGCGATGTCCTCCCACGCCCGGTACTCGGGTGAGTAGTACTTGAGGCGCACCTTCTTGAATTCGAAGGTGGAGTAGAGGACCGCGTAGTCGTCGTCGGCAAGGCCGGCCTCGGCCGCGAGCGCCGCGATGGTCTCCTCGCAGGCGTCCTTCGACTTGGCGTGCACCATGGTGAAGAGGCTGTAGGGCCAGTCGTCGTAGGTGGGGCGCTTGTAGCAGTGGCTCACCGACTTGAAGGTGGCCATGCGGCTGCCGAAGTCGTCGACGCTGTCGGCCGGGACCTTCCATACGGCCATGCCGTTGGCGCCGAATCCCGCCTTGCGGTGGTTCAGCACAGCGGCGAAGCGGCGCATGATGGTGCGGTCCTGCATCTCCTGCGCCTTGGCGATGAGGTCGTCGGGATCGATACCGGCGGCATCCGCCCAGGCGTCGAACGGCGCCGGTACGAGTGGCAGGTCCTGCTGCAGGATGAGGATGGCCGCGCGGTCCTCGTCGGTGGGCGGCTTGCCATCGCCGCGCTGCGGTGCGGGCACCGGCTCAACACGGGCGACGTTGCCGCTGTCCCCGGTCATGTCCAGCTGCACATTGATCTTGTACAGCGTGATGGTGGGGAGGATGCGCATGGAGGTGGCGCCGGTCTCGCGCGCGAGGATGTCGAGGGTCTCCTCCAGCGACAGCCGCGACCCGGGCTCGAGTGCGAGCGTGAACCACATGTTGAAGTTGTGGGTGCGGCGGTAGTTGTGGCTCACACCGGGGTGCCCATTGATCACGGCTGCGGCATCAAACAGAAGCTCGTCCGGGTACGACGCCGCAACCAGCGTGCTCTCGTAGCCCAGTGCCCGGGTGTCGAAGATGGCAGAGACCTGCCGGATGATCCCGGCGTCCTTCAGTACCTGCATGCGGGCAAGGACCTCGTCCTCGCCGATGCCCACGGTCTCGGCGATGTTGACGAACGGGCGTCGTACCAAGGCGATGCCGGCCTGCAGCGCGTTGAGCAGCCGCTGGTCCACCTCGTCGGGCTTGTGGCGCGTGGGCTTGGCTTCGGTGGTGCTCACGATGCGTCCTCTTTCATCCACTTGGCCGCGTCGATTGCGGCATAGGTGATGACGATGTCGGCCCCGGCCCGCACGATTGCGGTGAGGGTCTCCATCATCGCCTGGCGTTCATCCAGCCATCCGCGCTCGGCGGCAGCCTTGATCATCGAGTACTCACCACTCACGTGGTACGCGGCCACCGGCAGGTCGGTCGCGCCCCGCACGGCGTGGACGACGTCGAGGTAGGTGGCGGCCGGCTTCACCATCACCATGTCTGCGCCCTCGGCCACGTCGGCCCGCACCTCGCGCAGGGCCTCGCGGATGTTGGGCGGATCCATCTGGTATCCGCGGCGGTCACCATGTCCGGGGGCCGATTCAGCGGCCTCGCGGAAGGGTCCATAGAAGGCTGATGCGTACTTGGCCGAGTACGACATGATCGCCGTGCCCTCGTTGCCGGATGAATCGAGCGCAGTGCGGATGGCACCTACCCGTCCATCCATCATGTCGCTCGGCGCCACCACATCTGCACCGGCACGCGCGTGGCTCACTGCGGTGCGTGCAATCACGTCGAGTGAGGGGTCGTTGTCCACCTCGCCGTCGGCGCCCAGCAGGCCGCAATGCCCATGGTCGGTATAGGCGCACAGGCACACGTCGGTGATGACCACCAGGTCGGGCACCCCGGCCTTGAGGGCATGCACGGCCTGCTGCACCACGCCGTCGTCGGCATGGGCGGAGGTGGCCACGGCATCCTTCTGATCGGTGACGCCAAACAGCAGCACGCCACCCACGCCGGCCTCGTAGGCAGCGCGGGCCTCCTCCACCATCAGGTCGGGCGAGAGCCGGGCGATGCCGGGCAGCGCGTCAACCGGCTGGCGGATTCCCTCACCGGCGACGGCGAACATGGGCAGCACCAGCTGTGACGGGCGCACCACCACCTCGCGCACCAGACGCCGGATGGCATCGGTGCGGCGCAGCCGGCGGTGCCGGACAATGGGGAACGCGCCTGTCGCGGCGGCGGTCTCGGTGCTTTCGGATCCCACGACTCGCGAGTGTATCGTCGGTTCCGTGACTGACGGAGGGGGTCGGAGCGGGTTCGGGGCGATGGGGTCAGGTGACCCCGCTCTTGATGCAGCGGGCATTTCGCCCGCGCACATGATCGCCGGCTACCACGCGGGCCTCTTCCCGATGGACTCCGACGACGACGTGGGCCCGGTTGGCTGGTACTTCACCGATCCGCGCGCGGTCATCGTCACGGCCGATGCCCGTATTCCGCGCACGGTGGCCCGCATGCTGCGCCGCCGCGCCTACGACGTGCGTGTGGATACCGCCTTTGGTGAGGTGCTCCGGGCCTGCTCCGGCGATCGCGATGGCGTGTGGCTCACCCCGCGGCTCATCGGTGGATACGAGGCCCTGCACGACCTCGGCATTGCGCACAGCATCGAGGCATGGGACGGCGACGTGCTCGCGGGGGGACTTTTCGGCATCGCGATCGATGGCCTGATGACCGCCGAGAGCATGTTCCACCGGCTGCCCGATGGTGGAAATGCGGCAATCGCAGGGCTCATCGGGATTGCACGCATCAATGGGTTCACGCTCATCGACGTGCAGATGGAGTCGCCCCACGTGATGCGCTTCGGCGCCAACCTGATCAGTGCCGATGCCTACACGGCGTTACTGGCGGAGGTGCTCAGGGGCTAGGTGTGCATGCGCCGGGCCAGCACGAAGCGGGCGATCACGCCGTAGGCGATGGCGATGAGTGCGAGCAGGCCGATGCCCGACCACAGTGATGTGGTGACCTCGGGATCGACGAGCACCTGCTGGAACACCCGGGCTGCGGGGCCGAACCCCGCCACCGCACTTGCCCAGTAGGCCACGTCGCTGCCGGGGATGAGCGCCACCACGGCCAGCGGCAGCGAGATCATGAGACCGGCCAGCAGGGCCGTGCGGGTCTCGCGCGCGAGCGCACCGATGAGAAGTCCGAAGGCCCCGAACGCGAGGCCTGCCACAAGCAGTGCGATGACCCAGATGCCCCATCGTCCGACGGTGACAGATGTGGTGACGGCCACGATTCCCAGCAGCACCATGCCCACCACCAGCGCGGCTGCGGCCGAGACGACGGCCTTCTGGGCGATGATCGATCCCGGGCTCACGAGCCCCCGACCCAGGCGCGAGAGCACCCCGTCCTCCCGCTCCGCCGACAGCAGCGCCGCCGACAACAGCACGCTCACCAGTCCAAGGCCCACCACGAGCGCTCCGGCGATGCCCAGCGCAGAGAGAGGTTCGCGGCCCGGCGCGCCAGCCTTCACATCAAGCCGGATCGGGCTTGCGATGGCCTTGGCCGCAGGCTTGGCCAGGTCGAGGTTTTCACCGACACCGGTAATGAAATCGAGCAGGGAGGCAGCCTTGGCAGCCTCCTCCGGCTTGCCCGCCGCCCGGAGCGCGCGCTGCATGTCCCTGATGGTCTGCTGGCTGCTCTTCAGCCCCGCCAGGGTGCCGGTCTGCCCGAACAGCGCCACATTGCCACCGTTTTTGATGAGGTCAACCAGATTGAGCACCTGCCCCACATAGGCTCCGGCCAGCGCCTGGTTGAGACGGAAGACCATGGCTTCCAGCCGTCGCTCAATGGCCTGTGCCTCGATGGGCGAGCGCGGGTTGGTCTGCAGGGTGATCACAGGCGAGCGGATGCCGGTCTGGAGGTCACTCACGAAGCCCTCAGGAATGGTGAGTACCGCGCTCACCTTGCCGTCGCCCAGCGCCTCTGTGGCCTGTTGCGCGTCGACCCGAACGAGGTTGACCACCTCTCCCAGCCGGTTGGCGTAGTCGTCTACGGAAAGTCGCTCGTCGCCAACCTGCACGGTGCGCCCCGACTGGGCATCGAGGTTGACGAAGGCCACCGACGGCTTGGCGTCGCCACCCGAGAGCGCGATGGCCAGCAGCACGGCGATGACGATGGGATACCCAATGAGGATGGCCAAAAGGCCCCGGCTGCGCCCGAGCACCCGCAGGTCCTTGATGAACAGCAGCCGCCCGGCGCGCAGCATCTTCACTGGTCGTCGCCCACCAGTGCCATAAAGGCGGTCTCGCCCGCCGCCGGGCCGGATGGGTCGGTGCCCGCCGCACGGATGAGGTCGTCGAGCGTGCCGTCCATGCGCAGTTGCCCGCCCACGAGGGTGACAATGCGATCGGCCGACCGCGATGCCTCGTCAATCGATTGGGTTGAGAACACGAGTGCCATGTCCCCATCGGCCACCATCTCTGTAATCCAGTTCCACAGCCGGTGACGCTGGTCGGGGCTGAGCGTGCCCGTGGGCTCATCCAGAAGCAGGAGCGCGGGCTGTCCCGCAAGCGCGATGGCCAGGTTGAGGCGCTGCAGCGTGCCGGTTGACAGGGCTGACGCCGGGCGATCGGCCACCTTGCCCAGATCTGCGCGCTCGATGAGTCCATCGGCCACCGCACGTGGGTCCGCGGCGCTCTCGAGCCCGGCGAACAGCCTCAGGTTCTCGCGTGCCGTCAGGCGCGGGTAGAGCGCCGGCCGCTGTGGCACCCATCCCACCGCCAGCGCCGTGTCGCCAGCCCATTCGATGCTGCCGGCGCTTGCGACGCCAACTCCGGCGAGAATCGACAGCAGCGTGGTCTTGCCCGCACCATTGGGGCCGATGAGGGCAATGCGCTCACCCCGGGAGATGGCGAGGTCAACTGGCGCCAGTGCCTCAAGCGCTCCATAGCGCCGCGCGATGCCACGTGCGGTGAGGAGGGCGTCGCCCCTCATACGGCGATGGTCAGTCTGCGCCGCTCGAGCGCGGCGCCTCGGGGATTCGCGTGGGCACGTCGAGAGTATCCCCGGAATTCGGGTCGGGTGTCGGGCGCCGTGGTGGTGGAGCAAAGCCCGATGCGGTGGGTTGGTCGTCGGTGAGCGGCGTGCTGCCAAGCCCCGCCAGTCGCGGCATACCGAACCAGCCCATGCGCCTGCTGGTGTAAATGGCGGTCTCCTTGAGCAGCACCACGACGGGGATGGCAAGGATGATCCCGGCGAATCCGTACAGCTCGTCGCCGATGAGGATGCCGAAGATCACCACCAGCGGATGCACTCCCACGGCGTCGCCCATGACCTGAGGCACCACGATGTGGCCCTCGAACTGGTGGATGGCAATGAACGCAAGAATGACCCAGAGCGCGGTGATGGGTGAGGTGAACAGCGCCAGCAGCACCGGTGGCAATGCTCCGAAGATGGGCCCGATGTACGGGATGAACTCCATCACGAACACCCAGGCCGCGAAGAGCGCGGCATACGTGGCCCCCTGGGCGAAAATCCCCGTGACGCCAAAGATCCACAGCACCATCCCCGCACTGACACCGATGATGAGGCAGACCAGTGTCTGGGCCTTGATGTACTGCCCCAGCGTGCGTTCGGTGCGGCGCAGGAACTGGGCCGCTGATGGGCCACCGATCTGCTGCGCGAAGCGGGCGATGCGCGGGGCATCCAGCAGCATGTACACGGCCGCCACCAGAATGATGATGATGACCACCAGCACGCTGAGGGCGCTGAGTGAGTACGACACGGCATTGCCCGAGATGCCACTGGCCCACGACCGGATGGCCTGAAGCCCGGCATCGGCTTTCTGCTGCACATCCACGTGGATGCCATTGCGTTCGAAGAATGCCTGCAGGTTCTGCACCTGCCGCTGGGCCTGATCGGTGTACAGCGGCAGGTTGCCGCGGATCGCCTGGATCTGGTTCTGAATGGGGGGTATGAGCAGCACGACAGCGGCTGCCACCGCCCCGATGAACGAGAGGAACACCGTCACCACGGCAAGGCCACGTGGTACGTGCATGCGCCTGAGGAACCGCACGAGGGGGTTGAGCAAAAGGGCGATGACGACCGATACCAGGAACACGAAGATGACGCGTCCGAGGGTCTGTCCCGCGATCCAGAGGATCACGACGATGCCCGCCGTGGCGGCAATAAGTGCCCACGCCGGCGTGCTGGCCTGTCGGCCGATCATGGGGTTCATGGTACCGCCCCCAACCCAGCCAGCCCGCCATTCGGTCCGGCTGGTCTAGCCTTGTCACGTCGATGCCGAATCTCTCTCGCGATGAGCTGAAGTGGCGACGCGACGAGCGCCGGCAGGCCGACCGCCACCGGAGCAATCGCGCGCTCAACACCGTGGTCGCCCCGGCCCTGCTGGCCGTGGCGGTGATCGTGGCCGTTGTAATGGCTGCCACTTGGGGTGGCAGCGCGACCGACGCCCCCGTGGGCCCGGTGGCCTCGCCCGTTCCCGCCGCTGCTGGCGCCACCGCTCCGCAGCGCGTGGTGATGGGCCGCTCCGGGCGCCTTGAGGTAGTGCTGCCTGTGGCCGAGAAGCAGGTGACCGCCGTCTACTTCCATGGGGTGAGCGACCCGGGTGCCATTGCCATGACCCCGGCGAGCGGGATGACCCACAAGGTGGCCACGGAGGACGGGGCGTCGAGCACCCTGACGTCCGCGGTCGATGTGGGTGCCGCCGCTGGATCGGTGGTCTACAGCCCGGTGGACGGGGTGGTCACGGCGGTCAGTCCGTACCGCATGTTCGGCCGCCCAGAGGGACTGGCGATCGTCCTCACGCCCTCCGGCATGCCCGACGTCGCCGTGAGCGTCACCCATGTGGAGCCGGCGCCCGATGGCATCGTCCTCCAGGTGGGAAGCGCCGTCGGGGCCGGTCGTACCGTCATCGGGCGCGTGCGTGACATGTCGCGGGTCGAGACCCCCGCCATCGCCAAATACACCAACGACTCCGGAAACCACATTGCCGTCGAACTGCTGCGTCAGACCACCGGGCCAGGTGCCTGAGTGAGCGTCCCCGCCGTGTTCCGTGCCGTCATGATCGGCGATGTATTTGGTGCCCCGGGCATGCGGGCCGTCGAGGTGGTCCTTCCGCGCCTGCGCGAGGAGCATTCGCCGAATATCGTCGTGGTCAATGCCGAGAATGCCGCTGCCGGGTCGGGTACCACGCCCAAGCAGGCGAAGGCGCTCTTCGAGGCCGGCGCTGATGTACTCACCGGGGGAAATCACACGCTCCGCCGAACTGAGTACGTGGCCACGCTCGAGGAGGACCCACGGGTGCTGCGACCGGCCAACCTGGTGGCGCGCGGCGCGGGTTCGGGCAGCGTGGTGGTGGATGCCCGAGGGGGCTTCCGGGTGGGTGTGCTCAACCTCATCGGGTCGGTATTCATCGAAGCGGCCCAAAGTCCCTTCGCGGTGGTTGACGATCTGATCGATCGCATGCGCCGCGAGACCCATCTGGTGATCGTCGATATGCATGCCGAGGCCACCAGCGAGAAGCGCGCAATCGCCCATCATCTGGATGGTCGCGCCACCGTGGTGTTCGGCACGCACACCCACGTGCCAACCGCCGACGAACGCATTTTGGCCGGGGGTACCGCGTACATCAGCGATATCGGCATGACCGGCCCGCACGACTCGATCATCGGGGTCAAGGCCGAACCT
Organism: uncultured Actinomycetes bacterium; assembly: GCA_903943955.1. Taxonomy (GTDB): domain Bacteria; phylum Actinomycetota; class Thermoleophilia; order Miltoncostaeales; family Miltoncostaeaceae; genus SYFI01. Next base: position 14,255 of record CAJAPZ010000098.1, on the reverse strand, counting down.
GTGCTGCGCAGGTTCCTCACCGGCCTGCCGGCGCGCTTTGAGCCCGCCACCGGTGATGTGCGCGTTCAGGGGATCGTGGTGGATGCCGGCGCGGATGGCCGTGCCACCCGCATCGAGCGCTTTGACATCCCCGTCGACGTCTCGGTGAATTAGCCCCGCGACTCGACGGGCACGAGGTCATCTGTGGGCGCGGGTGGATTCTCGAGGCGCTGAAGCCATGGAATGCGCCGCACGCCCAGCAGCAGGAAGGTGCACACCACGACCACCGCCACGATGAGGCCCCACTGCGATGCGGTGGGGATCTCGACCTCAAAGAATGTGGTGAGCCACGGGATGTACAGCCCGACCGACAGCAGCACGACAAACCCGGCGACCATGCCCCACACCCATTTGCGCACCTTGCGCCGCTCAACTCCCCGCTCCAATTCGATGACCACGGCGAGCCCCAGGAATGTGGCGGCGAGGATCGCGGCCGTGCGGGCTTCGGAGATGGTGCCGTCGAGCGGCCCGCGCGTGAGCAGGTATGCCGCGGTGATTGCCATGGCGATGACTGCGCCCGCAGGAACCGAGAATGCCGCCAGGCTGCGCATGAAGCTGTCGCGCCGTACCGCACCCTCACTGCGTGACAGCGCCAGGAAGAACGCGGGGATACCGATGGTAAGCGATGAGGTGATGGACAACTGCCTGGGCAGGAATGGGAAGGCGATGGGCAGCAGCGCGAAGCACACGAGCAGCAGCGCCGAGTAGACGGACTTGGTGATGAAGAGCTTGGCCACCCGATGGGTGTTGCGGATGATCTGACGCCCGGCCTCGATGGCGCTTGGCAGCGTGGAAAAGGCATTGGTGAGCAGCACCAGGTCGGCCACACCCTTGGCCATCTGGCTGCCGTTGCCCATGGCCACGGCCAGACGGGCCTCCTTGAGGGCCAGCACGTCGTTGACGCCGTCGCCGATCATCGCCACGTAACGCCCATTGGCGGTCATCGCGCGCACCAGTGCCCGCTTCTGTTCGGGGGTGATGCGCCCGAACACCGCCGTGTCGCGAACGATCTCAGCGAGCGCCTCGGGGTCATCGGGCAGATCAGGGCCCTGCATCGCCTTGTGTGCATTCTCCACGCCACAGGCGGCTGCCACGGCCTGCACGGTGCCGACGCCATCTCCCGAGATGACCTTTACCTGCACGCCCTCGCGCTGGAGGAACCGCACGGTGTCGGGCGCGTCGGGCCGCAGGGCCTCCTCCATCAGGATGGCGCCTGCTGCGGTCATGGCCGGGAGGTGGCCCATGCCGTCCTGGTCCTGGTCCTCGTCGAGCGCCCCGGTGCCGGTTGCCACCAGCAGCACGCGTCGGCGCTCGGCCTGCTCGGTGGCGATACGCGCGGCGAGGGCGGGGGGGATGGCCACCCCGATGCGCTCCAGGATCTCGGGCGCTCCCAGCACGATGGTGCCCGCCCCGGGCAGCGTGACGCCACTCCACTTGCGCACCGACGCGAATGGCACCTGCGTTGTGGGCGTGAGGGCATCCTCGGGCATGGCGCGCGCGATGGCGTCGGCCGTGCCATTTCTTGCCGCTGCGCTGGCGGCCAGTTGGCCGGTGAGCCGCCGCACGTCATCCTCGTTGTGCCCCGGTGCGGCCACGACGCCCACCACATCGAGCCGGTTCTCGGTGAGCGTGCCCGTCTTGTCCACACACACGGTGTCCACGCTGGCCAGACTCTCAATGGCATTGAGCTGCTGCGCCAGGGTGCCGATGCGGCCGAGGCGCATGGCGGCCACCGCGAATGTGAGGCTGGCCAGCAGCACCAGGCCCTCGGGCACCAGCGGTACGAGGGCGGCCACCGTGCGCTGGGCCGATCCCACCACCCCGAGGTCGATCCAGAAGGTCGACGCGATCATGAGCACGGCCATGGGCACCATCACCACGATGAGGATTCGCAGGATTCGGTTGATGTCCAGTTGCAGGGGCGAGAGCTGCACACGGTTGCCCTTGGCCTCGGAGGCCAGCCGCCCGGCGAATGAGTCGATACCGACCGCGGTCACCCTGTAGGCACCGCTGCCGGCCACGCAGAACGATCCGGACAGCACCGGATCGCCATCCACCCGCGAGACTGCGTCACTCTCGCCGGTGAGGGCCGATTCATCAAGACTCAGCACGGTGGCCCGCACCATCTCGCCGTCGGCCACAACCTGGTCGCCGGGTTCAAGCAACACAACGTCGCCCGGCACGATGTCAGCGACGGCCAGCTCAACGGGTTCGCCATCGCGCAGCACGGTGCCGTGAGGTGCCACGAGCAGTGCCAGCCGGTCGAGCGTGCGCTTGGCGCGGCTCTCCTGCACGATGCCGATGAGCGTGTTGGCAATGAGCACCCCGCCGAACAGGGCATCGCTGAACAGTCCCAGCACCAGCATGGGGATGAGCAGGATCATCAGTACGAGGTTGAAGAGCGTGAAGGTGTTGGCCCACACGATCTCGGCGTACGAGCGGCTGGTCCGGGGCGCGCGACGCGGACCCATCTCGGAACGGATGCGTTCGGCATCAGTCTGGGTGAGCCCCGCGATCGGGGTTGTGGGGGTCGTGGCCGCCATCGCGGGCGAGACTAGTCGGGAACTGGCGGCACTCCGAGACGTGGTTGGTCGGACAGATCGCCGAACCGGGGCGACCGGGCCTTGCTCGGGTACACGGGGGTCAGCGCTTCATCGCTCACGATGCCGCGTTCACCGCGGCGGTCAGCGCGAGGACGCGGTGTGCCGTCGCCTCCGCCGCCTCCCGGCCAGCCGACACATCAGTCGTCGGCGAAAACCCTGGGAGCGGCAGCCAGCGCGAAGAGGATCCAGAGGACGCCCAGCGCGAAGGGGATGTAGCCGACCTCGGCGCGGTCGTACCAGCCAGCCCACGTGGTGAGAACGCCGAGGGCGAGCAGTGCGGTGACGATCCATATAGGGAGACGTTTCACAGGCACCTCTCGTGCGTGATCGTGTTCTTCGCTTGTGCGACGGGCACGTTACCCGCTCGGGAAGGGTAGTCTCCCGGCCCGCAATGACGGATCCCACTCCACAGCAGGTGCAGGTGACCCTTGATGAGCGCCCGGAGGGCATCATCGTGTTCGTTGCCGGGCTCATCGACGCCAGTACGCTCACCGAGGTGTCTGCGGTGCTCACCGAGGCGCAGCGGGATGGACGCACGCTGTACGTCGATCTCTCGGGGGTCACATTCATTGATTCGCGTGGTCTGGGAGCGCTGCTCGCCGCCAATGAGCGCGCCCGTGAGGGTGCCGCCGCCCTTCGCATCCACGCCCCGTCGGACGCCGTTCGCCGGCTCCTCACGATCTCGGGCGTCACCGCCGTGATCATCGAGGCCGACGAGCTGCCGGCCCCGTAGAGCCCCGCACCACCACGGCGGCTCCCCGGCACTTGACGTCGGGTTTACGATCGGTGCATGAGCACGATCTATGAAGTGACCGGGATGACCTGCGGCCATTGCCAGCAGGCCGTGGAGAATGAGATTGGTGGCGTTGCCGGCGTAACTGGCGTTGACGTTGATCTCGCGACGGGCAGGGTGGAGGTGCACGGCGATATCGATGACACCGCCGTGCGCGGTGCCATCGAGGAGGCGGGCTACGCCGCAGTCTGATCAGGGGCCAGTTGCCACCCGCGAGGCCGACCTCGCAATTGAGGGGATGACCTGCGCCGCGTGCGTGGCGCGGGTGGAGAAGGCGCTCAACAGGGTTGACGGGGCCACCGCATCGGTGAGTCTCGCCACCGAGCGTGCCCGCGTGCTGGTGCCCGAAGGCATTGACGACGCCGTGCTCATCCAGGCTGTACGCGCGGCCGGGTATGGCGCCCGGGCGGCCGCCGACGTCCCGCTCGACACCTCGGGTGCCGCAACCGATGCCGCGGCGCACCTTCGCATCCGGCTCATCGTGGCCGTTGTGCTCTCGGCGCCGGTGCTGCTGGTTTCTATGATCCCCCCGCTGCAGTTCCCCGCGTGGCAGTGGGTGTCGTTTGCCCTTGCCACGCCTGTGGTGTGGTGGTGCGGCTGGACCTTCCACCGCGGCGCCTGGCAGGCGCTTCGCCACCGCGGGTTCTCGATGGACAGCCTGGTGTCGCTTGGTTCGGTGGTGGCCTGGGCCTGGAGTGCGGTGGCCGTCATCTTTCTGGGCGCGGGTGAGATCGGCATGACCATGCACATGTCGCTTACGCCGTCGGGTGGCTCCGGCGCCGAGGTGTACTTCGAGGTGGCCGCTGGAATCGTGGCGCTGGTGCTTCTGGGGCGCTGGCTGGAGGCCCGCGCGCGCCGCACCGCCGGCAGCGCCATTCGCGCCCTGCTGGCCTTTGCGCCAGATCGCGCCACAGTGCTGCGCGATGGTGCGGAGGTGGAGCTGCCCGTTGCTGAGGTTGTGGTGGGTGACCTGGTCGTGGTGCGTCCCGGGGACCGCATTGCCGTGGATGGCGAGGTGGCCGAGGGGCAGTCGGCGGTTGACCGGGCGCTCCTCACCGGGGAGAGCGTGCCCGTTGAGGTCGGTCCGGGAGACGAGGTCGAGGGGGGGTCCCTCAACGCGGGCGGACGCATTGTGGTGCGCGCGCTGCGTGTCGGCAGTGAGACCGCCGTGCACCGCGTGGCTGCGCTTGTGGAGACCGCGCAGGCGGGTAAGGCACCCGTGCAGCGCCTGGCCGACCGCGTGGCCGGGGTGTTCGTGCCCGCCGTCATCCTCATTGCGGTCGGCACGCTCATCGGCTGGTTGGCCACCGGGCATCCGGCCGGCGAGGCGATGACGGCCGCGGTCGCCGTGCTCGTCATCTCATGCCCCTGCGCGCTCGGTCTTGCGACCCCGGTGGCCCTGATGGTGGGAACGGGCCGTGGCGCCGAACTCGGAATCCTCATTGGTGGTCCCGAGGTGCTGGAGAGCACGCGCAGGGTGACCGTGGCCGTGCTCGACAAGACCGGCACGCTTACCGAGGGGATCATGAAAGTGGCGGATGTGCGCCCGGCTCCGGGTCATGACCCGGAGCGTGTGCTCGCGCTGGCAGGCGCCGCCGAGGCGGGAAGCGAGCACCCCATCGGCCGTGCCATTACCGCGGCGGCGGCGGAGCAGGCTGCCCTGTTGCCCGTCGACGCCTTCGTCGCCCAGGCGGGGCTTGGCGTGAATGCCGACGTGGATGGCCACCAGGTGCACGTGGGTCGTGCCGAGGAGGGCGCCGCCGGATCACACACCACGGTGCGCGTGACCGTCGATGGCGAGGATGCCGGGCTCATCGAGGTGAACGATGTCGTGCGCCCCGAGAGCGCCCAGGCGATTGCGATGCTTCGTGAGTTGGGCCTGCGTCCGCTCATGCTCACCGGAGATGCCGCCGGCCCCGCCCATGCGGTTGCCGCCATCCTGGGCATTGACGACGTGGTGAGCGACGTCTTTCCCGAGGACAAGTCGCGGGTGGTACGCGAACTGATGGCGGCGGGCGAGGTGGTGGCCATGGCGGGCGATGGCATAAACGATGCCCCCGCGCTGGTGACCGCCGATCTGGGCATCGCCATGGGCACCGGTACCGACGTGGCCGCCGATGCTGCGGACATCACGTTGGTGACCCCCGATCCCCGCGCCATCGCCGATGCCATCCGGCTCTCACGCCGAACGCTCCGCACGATCCAGGGCAACCTGCTGTGGGCCTTCGGCTACAACGTCGCGGCCATCCCGCTTGCTGTGATGGGCCTCCTCAACCCGCTTATCGCCGCCGCGGCCATGGGGCTTTCGAGCATCTTCGTGGTAACGAATTCCCTGCGTCTTCGGGGTTTCAAGCCGGCCCGCTAGGCTCCCGGGTGTGTCGCGGCAATACCTGGGAAGCGGCGGACGCCTTGAGGGCGGCCCCGCAGATGAGCTGATCGCAGCGGGCTACCGCTACGAGGCCGCCGCCGGACCCCGTCTGGCGGATGGACTCTCCACCTCTGATCTGGCCCACGTGGTGGCGCTCACCGAGGCCGAGGCCATCCCTGCTGATCAGGCCAAGGCACTACTCGTCGCCCTGCTTGACCTCGATGAGATCCCCGGTGACGAGTTCCCCTTTGACCCTGCGCTGGGCGATGCCTTTAACAGCCGTGAGCACCAGCTGAAGGAGCGCGCGGGCACGGTGGCCGCCGGCTGGCTGTCTGCCGGGCGCCCGCGCCGCGAGGCCTTTCGCGTGGGCCTTCGCCTGGTGGCACGCGACGCTGCGCGCGACCTGCACGACGCCTGTATTGATCTGGCGGCCGCGCTCACCCGGCTGGCCGATCGCCACGCCGCCGACCTTGCGGCCGATTACACCTACCTGCAGCCGGCACAGCCCACGCGCCTCGGCCACCTCATTCTGGCCTACGCCTATCCAGTGCTGCGCGACGCCGAGCGCCTTCGCACCATCCACGCCGAGCTCGACCTGTCGGTGGCGGGCGCTGGCGGCAGCGCCGGGTCGCGTTGGCCACTCGACCGCACGCGCCTTGCCGAGCTGCTGGGTGCATCGGGCGTGGTGCCGCATGTGAAGGACGCCATGTGGCAGTGGGACCCTTACCTGCAGTTGGTGGCCGCTGCGGCCACCACCGCCACCCACCAGAGCGAGATGGCGCAGGACCTTGAGATCCTGGCCAGCCAGGAGTTTGGCATTGCGTCGCTGGCTGATGAGCACAGCCGCGCCAGCGCGCTGATGCCACAGAAGCGCAATCCGTACGCCCTGGCCGTGGTGCGTGCCACGGCTGGCACCGTGTCGGGCGACCTCACGGGAATCCTTGTGGCGCTGCACACGGGCTCGGCCCGCACCGATCACTTCCACGTACTGAACACCGTGGTGCCGCGCGCCATGGAGGAGGTGGTGGCATCCACGCGCCTGATGGCCGCTGTGGTTGACCGCATGACTCTCGACGCCACGCGCGCCGGCGAGGCCGCTCGCCGTGGGTTCATCACCGCCGCCGACCTCTCGGACGTTCTGGCGCAGGAGGCGGGCCTCGACTACCGCACCGCGCACCACGTGGTGGGGCGCGCCGTGAAGATGCTGATGGATGCCGGACAGGACGAGTCGGCCCTCACTCCCGCGCTGCTCGCCGAGGCCGCGAAGGCGAGTGACGACATCACCCTCGTGGTGGACGAGGCGCTCATCGCCCGTGCGCTCGATCCGGATGACGCCGCCGATACGCGCAGGCAGCAGGGCTCATCAGCCCCCGGTGAGACCGAGGCCATGGTGGCCGGGTGCGAGGTTGCGGTTGATACGGCCCGGGGCTGGAGCGTCCGGGAGGCTGAGCGGGCCACGCGGGCACATGGCGCGCTCCGCGACCGTGCCCGGGAACTCGCGGGCTCCTAGCCGGTACCGGGCACCACCGCGGTACTCACCTTCACCCGCGCTGCGTATCTGGCCAGCAGTCGGTAGAGCGCCGGGCCGATGATGAGCGCGAAGATGACGTTGCCCACCACCGCGGCGATGTCGAACCAGGCGCTGGCCACGCAGGCGGTGATGAATGCGGCCCATGACACCTCGGGGCCGAAGGTGGCAAGAAACCACAGGTTCATGGCCCAGCCGAATACGAACCCCCAGGCGCCGGCAACCACGGCCAGGCCCAGGCGAGATCGCGTGGCGGGGCGAAAGACCGCCCCGCTGGCACCCACGGCGCCCCACAGCAGCATCTGTGCGGGTGTCCACGGCCCCTGCCCCAGAAACGCATTGGAGATGAGGGCAGCCAGTGCTCCCACGGCCATGCCGGCACGGGCGCCCAGAGCGGCTCCGGCCACGAGGCACATCGTGGTGACAGGCTTCACCGACGGGATGGCGGCGAACAGCACCCGGCCGGCAGCGGTGGCGGCGCCCAGCGTGGCAGTGAGGGCAACCATCTTCGGTCCACCAGGCCCGCGTTCCCATGCGGCCCATCCCACCAGTAGCAAGGCGAGGGCCGTGAGCAGCACAATCGCTGCACCGCTCATGCGGTGAGCACCGTTGCGGGTGGCAGTTCGCCGGGCACCGGGCCCCCTTGGCGCATCACAAGTACCTCATCGGCCGCCGCCATGGCGAAGGGCGCGTCGTGCGTGGCCACCAGCACCGCCACCCCGTCGGCGGCTCGGCTGCGGATGATTCGGGCCAGGTCGCGCTTTCGCGCCGGGTCCATGCCGCGCGTGGGCTCGTCAAGTATCAGCACGCGCGGCCGGGCAACCAGAATGGCCGCCAGGGCCACGCGCTCGCGCTCGCCCACACTCAGGTCAAGTGGGTGGCGCTCCAGCATGTGGTCGAGCCCCATGTCGCGCGCCGCGTCGAGGATGCGCGCGCTGCGGGCATCACCCCCCACGCCGAGCGACGTGAGTGCCACCCCGATCTCGTCGGCAATGGTCTCGGTGAGCAGGTGGCGGCCCGGATCCTGCGGCACCAGACCGAGGCGCGGGAAGCGCAACTCGGGCGGGAGTGCCGACACGTCATCGTCGCCGATCATCACGCAGCCGGAGTCGGGGCAGTGCAGGCCCGCCAGCACGCGCAGCAGGGTGGTCTTGCCGCTGCCGTTCGGGCCCACCAGCGCCGTGACGCGGCCGCCCACCAGCGCCATGGAGGCCTCGGTCATTACCCGGCGCTCACCGTGCCCGGCATCTACCGCCAGCACGCGCACTGCGGGCGGCCCGGGAACTTCGCACGGCGGTGTGAGTACCACCACGTCGTCGTCGGGCTGCGGGGCCGGGCCCAGCAGCCCGTCGGTGACGGCCAGCACGCGGTCGGCGATGGGGCGCACGCGCTCGCCACGGTGCTCGGCGATAACCACGGCAGTGCCGCGGTCGGCAAGGCGGCGGAGCGTCGCAGCCAGCGCAGTGGCGGCATCGTGATCGAGCTGTGAGGTGGGCTCGTCCAGCACCAGCAGGCGCGGCTCGCGGGCGAGCACACCGGCAATGGCGACCCGCTGGCGCTCGCCGGAGCTCAACTCGTCAATGCGGCGGCCGCTCAGATGCGCGGCACCGGCGTCGCGGAGCGCCTGCTCCACGCGACGCACGATCTCGTGGGCAGGCAGCCCTGCGTTCTGCGGGCCGAAGGCCACGTCGCGGTCGACTGTGCCAAGAACGGCCTGTGACTCGGGATCCTGGAACACGATGCCCACGGCCCCGCCGAGTGCCGTTGGCGGCAGCGCCAGGGCATCGTGGCCATCCACCTCCACGGCGCCCGATACGGCACCGCCGTGGAAATCGGGCACCAGGCCGGCGAGGGCACGCAGCAGTGTGGATTTTCCGCCGCCGGATGGCCCTTCCAGCACTACGATTTCGCCGGCGTGCACATCGAGGCTCACGCCACGGAGCGCAGGGCTGGGTGATCCTCCATAGGCGAAGGCAAGATCGCGCACGCGGGCGACGATCTGCCGCGCTACGGGATCGGGGTACTGCATATGGGTCCCGTCCGGGTCCCCGTGCACCGTCACCTCTTCGCCGAAGGTCATTGGTGCCGAGGGCGGAGGCAGGTCTCCTGGCTTCCGGTCATCACGCCTCCACGACCTTCCCGGTTTCCCAGTGGCTGGCTTTCGCCGTGTGGAGACGCTCACGGTTCACAGTGGCGGGACCGCGCCGGAATTGCACCGACTTCCCTTGACCACCGCCCATGGCGTTGTGGGGTGAGGCTACTAGAGCGCGGGAAGCACGACGCCATGTGCCAGCGCCATGCCGGCAATCACCACGCCACCCAGCGTCACGACGAGCACCGCGATACGCACTGCGCTGCGACCGATGCGGCCCAGGCGGTCGCGAAATGCAGGGGCCAGCCCGCTGGGGGCGGCCCAGGCGAACCACACGGCCAACACCCCGCCGGCCACCAGGTAATCGATGACGATGAACCCCGAGGGGTCAACGCCACGCAGTACCTGGATGATCATCACAGTCACGGCAGCGAGTAAGACCATGAGGAGCAGGGTGCGAATGGCACCCCGCACGCTCATGGCGCGGATTTCGCCCGCAGACAGATCCCCGCCCCCAGCGACCGCTGCACGCATCTGGCGCTCGCCTACCTCCATACGGACAAAGAGAAGGACGAGCGCCAGAATGAGCGCGATGTGCGGAATATGGGCGAGGAAGAGTTCCACAGCCAGCCCTGTCTACTGCTTGACCTCGGGCCCCTGGCGAACCGAGGGGTCGTCGAACGGCGAACGCCTGAGCGTTGTATAGAGGTTGACCAGGAAGATGATCTGAGCGATGACCAGAATGGCGAGGAACACCAGCGACAGGCGGGTCAGATCCATGTAGGTCTCGGGCAGACGGGACCAGCGACGCGGTGCGCCGTCAAGGCCCTGCCACATCTGGCATACCACCCAGCCATAGGCGCCGATCACGGTGCCCCAGAGGTGCCAGCTGCCCAGACGCTCGTTGAAGTGCGGTCGCCCCGTGAGTTCCGGGAGGAACGCGTACATGGCGCCGAAGATCAAAAGGCCCATGTTGAGAAAGGCCATGTTGTGGAAGTGGCCGACCACCCACAGGGTGTTGTGCAGGGTGTCCTGGAATGCCGATGTGGCGTTGATGATTCCCTGAAGCCCGGCGACCAGCCACGAGATGGCACCGGCGATGAGGAACTTCGACGCGGCGTTCCACTGGAAGTCGGATCGCCAGATGGTGGCCGCAAGCGAGAAGAGGCTCATGGCCGATGGCAGCACCAGCGCGTAGGTGGTGGGCTGCATGATCGTGCCGAGCGTCTCCTGGACGTCGTTGCCGTCTGGGTAGTTCATGTACAGGTGGTGCGCCCACACGAAGAGGTTGAACGTGAGCGCGATGAGCCATGACACCGCGACTGCCCGTCCGGCCACAAGCGGCCTGCCCGCGTACCTCGGGATGAGGTAGTAGTAGGTGGCCGCGGCGGGGAAGAGCAGCAGGTAGACGACCGGGTGGCCGAATGCCCACAGCAGGTTGCCTGCCAGGAGGGTGTTGATCGAGAAGCCGCTGTCAGCCGACTGGATGATCTGGAATACGAGGAGCAGCGCAAACGGCAGCGTGGCCAGGAACATGTCCAGGGCGTTGACCGCGAGTGGCAGCACCGGGTATGGCTCAACCCCGCGCTTGGTCTTAAAGCGTGACGGCCACAGAAGTCCGAACCCGAAGGCCAGACCGATGCGCTGTCCCAGAGTGTCCTTCTCGGCCTTCAGGGCTGGCGAGATGACGGTGTGCAGCACCCCTGCGCAGTAGGCGAGGATGGAGACACCGGCGAGAAGCACGGACGCCGAGAACACGCCCGTGACCAAGTCGCTCCACTGCCCGGAGGAGTTGAAGGCCAGCGGGTACAGGAAGACCCATGATCCACCGAAGCCGCCAAGCAGCGTGGTGACCACGATGCCGAGCACTCCGATGACCATGGTCCAGTACGTGAGTTCCGGCAGGATGAACGACCGGATGGGGAAGCCGCACTTGAACAGCACCCACCAGCTGATTCCCATGAGGAAGAATCCGGCCCAGGCGATGAATGCCCCGAGGCCGTGGGCGGTCATGATCGCGTACCAGAGGTTGCCGTCCAGCGAGATGAACTCGGCCTGGCCGAGCCTGAGAAGAAGCCCCAGCACGCCTGCGATGCCGAGGAATGCCGTGGAGGTCCAGATCCAGCGCAGCACAAGGCGTCGCGTGCGGGTCTGGGTCAGAGCGAGCGGCGGATCCAACGCGAAGTCTGCGTCGTACGGCAGCCCGCCAGCAGGCGGAACGGGCGGATGTGCGGTCGTCATGCGGTCACCTTGAAGGCTGGGTAGATCATCTTGTGGTGCTGGTACCCGCAGAACTCGAAGCACCGGATGATGTAGGTACCGGGCTCCGTGAACGTGTGGGTCCGCGTGGTCGTGTAATCCGGCACTGCCTGAACGTTCATGATGAGGCGGCCCTGTGGGTCGAAGAGACCCATGGCGTGGTTCACGTCCAGTGCGGTGACGTTGAACTGCACTGGCTGATTCACCTTGACGCTGGTGGGCTGTACCGCCCACCCGAACTGAATGCCGGTCACCTGAACCCTCTGGCCGGGGCCATTGTCCTGAAACCACGGTGCACGCCAGATCGTGAACGCGAGAAGAACGCCCAGGAGGATGACGATGAAGAGCGCCCACCACGGTTCCGCGCGCTCGGCCTTGCCGATGTCGACGCCCTCGCCCTTGTCGCGGCGTCCGCGCTTGGTCGAATAAAGCACCACAGCGGTGATGATGAGGCCGAGTACGACAAAGATCATGTACCCAATGCCGATACCCATGCCGAGCGAGGTCATCACTGGAGTTGCCCACCCCTTCGGGACGTGATTACAGAACGCCATTGACGCTATGGGCCGCGCGGGGGCAGCTCAACTGGGGGACCTACGGGACTGTGCTGCGGGTTCTCCGCACCGCCGCTATGGCGCGAGCCGCTCCATCGTCCACCCCGTGGGCGCTCGGACGGCGATCAGGCGATCGTGCACGCCGTCCGGATCCTCCTGCCAGAACTCAATGCTGCGGGGCTCGAGGCGGTGGCCCACCCACCCCGGCGGTGCCACCTCATGCGGGTCGTCTGATCGCGCAGATGCCAGCAGTCGGATGAGGTCTCCGCGTGCCTCCACGCGGTCGCCCTGCCTCCAGGCCCACGCCGCAGCGCGGGTCTCGGACCTGCGACGTGCGAAGTGGGCGTCGAGCTCGACGCGCTCCAGCAGTACCACCGGGCCCTCCACGCGCAGTTGCCGGCCCAGTGCGGGCCAGTAGAACACTCCGGCGGCATCGGCGCGCTCGGCGATGTCCCGTGCTTTGCGCGACGAATCGTCGGTGACCCACTCGATCCCACGCACGCCCCACGCACGCACGAACACCATGCGTGCCGAGGGCCGTCCGTCAATGCCAGCAGTGGCAAGTGTCATCGCCGCCGCCGCCGGAACGCCCGCGTCACGGGCCTCGTCGATCCAACGGGTGAGGACCGTCTGGGGGTGTGGCATGAGGTGGTCGGGCAGTAACGGTGGCACGTCGCCATATTCGGCGCACGCTCGGGGGTAGCCTCCCGTCATGCCCCGAATTGATGTGCCCCAGTGGATCCCCATGAGCGGAATGGCCGCCGCCGAGGTATTGCCGGCGATTGGACAGCGGGTCATCACCGCTCCGTATGACGGCGATGAGATCGCCGTGGTGGACGACAACGGCGCCGAGGCTGTTGACCTCGCGGTGGCCACGGCCCGCCGGGCACTGGCAGTGGCACCCCAGTCGCAGGCGGAGCGCGCGCAGGTGCTCGACCGCGCCGCTCTGCTGGTGGCGGAACGCGGGGCCGTGCTGGCCAGCATCATTGCCGCCGAGGCCGGGAAGCCCATCCGTCAGGCACGGGGTGAGGTCGCACGGTGCGTGGACACGCTCAGGTTCTCGGCAGCAGTGGCCCGCACGCTGGCCGGCGAGGTCATTCCCATGGACGCCTCACAATCGGGGGTGGACATGGTGGGCTATACCGTGCGCGAGCCCATTGGAGTGGTTGCGGCCATTACGCCGTTCAACTTCCCGCTCAACCTGGTGGCGCACAAGTTGGGCCCGGCCGTGGCTGCGGGTTGCCCGGTGGTGCTGAAGCCCGCGGGCCGGGCACCGCTGTCGGGCTTGGCGCTTGCCGCCATTCTTATCGAGGCGGGGTTGCCCCCGGCGATGCTGTCGTGGGTGCTCGGGGACGCCGAGGCGGGAGCGCCGCTGGTGGCACATCCGGACATCGCGATGATCTCGTTTACCGGGGGCACGCAGGTGGGCTTTGCGATTCGCGCTCTGCGCCCCGACATCCGGGTGGCGCTGGAACTCGGCAATGCCGCGCCGGTCATCGTGCACCACGATGCCGACGTGGCAGTGGCGGCTGATCGCATCGCGGCATCAGCGTTTACGCACGCGGGGCAGTCGTGCATCTCGGTGCAGCGGATCCTCGTGCAGCGTGAGGTGCATGACGCGCTGGTGGATGAACTGCTGCCGAGAGTTGATGCATTGGTGGTGGGCGACCCACTTGATGAGGCCACCGATGTGGGGCCGGTGTTCGACCCGGCGTCAGCCACGCGCATCATGGAGTGGATTGACGAAGCCACTGGGCTGGGGGCCCGGGTACTGCGCGGCGGCGTGATGGGGGACCACCCGGGGCTGCTCGCACCCACGGTGCTTGATGGCGTGGCGCCCACCACCCAGCTGATGCGCCACGAGGCATTTGGTCCGGTCGTTGCCATTGCTGTGTACGACGGCATTGATGACGCTATCGCCGTGGCCAATGCCAGCCCGCTGGGGCTGCAGGCCGCCATCTTCACCGCGCGGGTGGACCGGGCGATGACATGGGCGCGGCGGCTCGACTACGGCGCGGT
>CAJAPZ010000097.1 GCA_903943955.1 uncultured Actinomycetes bacterium | reverse complement strand
TGGATCATACATGCCAGCGAGCATGGTTGCGTAGGGAGCAATAACTAAGTCTTTTCCCATACCTCTTTTGAATGCTAAATCTGGAACACCGAAGTTTGAATATTGATAAGTAAGATGAAGATCTCTAGCATTATAGGCAGATTCAGACATTCCCCAAGGAATAGATTTTTCATTACCATAATGAATTTGCTTTTTTACTATTAACTTGCAAGTTCTATCAAGCAAGCTAGACAATGGAGTCTTCATTACCAATGAAGGCATGAGATATTCAAACATTGATCCTGGCCAAGGGCAGCCCAGGCGTGCTGCACGGCTCGTTCTCATATCTGTTGCAGGACCCTGATGGCCAGGTGGCTGAGGCCCATTCCGTGTCGGCGGGTCTCGACTACCCGGGCGTGGGCCCGGAGCACTCCCATCTGCGCGACCTCGGTCGTGTCACGTATTCCAACGCCACCGACGAGGCGGCCCTGTCGGCCTTTCTCGAGTGCTCGCGCCGTGAGGGGCTCATCCCGGCGCTCGAGACCTCGCACGCCCTGGCATACGTCCGCGACACCGCCGCGTCGCTGGCTGGCCCTGTGCTCGTGTGTCTGTCCGGCCGGGGCGACAAAGATGTCGATCAGGCCGGTGCTGCCCTGGGAATTGACGCCAGTGCCTGAGTCCGGTGCCGAGCGCCTTGCGCGCACATTCCGTGATGCCGATCGTCCGCTCTTTGTGCCGTACGTCATGGGCGGGTATCCCGATCTTGAATCGAGCGCGCGCCACGCGGCGATCCTCGCCGAGCACGCCGACATCATCGAGCTGGGCATTCCCTTCTCCGACCCGCTGGCCGACGGCCCCACCATTCAGGCGGCCGGGCAGGTGGCGCTCGATGCGGGAGTGCGGCCGTGGGATGTGCTGGCCATTGCCGAGGGACTGAAGGGCGGCCCTCCCGTGGTGGTGATGACCTACTTCAACACGGTCATCGCGCATGGGGCATCAGATTTTCTGGGCCGCGCGGCCGACGCAGGGGTGGCCGGCATCATCATTCCCGACCTGCCCGTGGACGAGGCCGGCGACATCCGCACGGCAGCACGCGAATCGGGCGTTGCGCTCGTCGCGCTTGCGGCACCCACCACTGATGACGCCCGCATGAAGGAGATCGGCGCGCAGGCCGAGGGCTTCGTGTATCTGGTTGCGGTTACCGGCGTGACCGGCGGCGAGATGACCATGGATGACCGCCTTCGCTCGCTGGTGGACCGCGCCCGCAGGCACATCCCGGTGCCCGTGGTGGTGGGCTTCGGGGTGCGCACGCCTGAGCAGGCCCGCGAAATCGGTGACGTCGCCGATGGCGTGGTGATTGCCAGCGAGATCATCCGCCGTATCGGCGATGCCCCTGACCCCGCAGCAGCAGACGCCGTGGTGCGGCAGTTCGGGGCGGGCATCGCCGCCGCGCTGCGCACCTAGAGCGGGTACGCGCGCACGAAGGCCACCAATCGGTCCAGATCCTCGGGTGCCACCTCCTCGGTGTCAAGACCGTGATGATCGGCGAACTGCAGGCGGATGAGGCGCCCGAGATCCGTGGTGCCCTCGCTGATCTCCTCGAACTCACCCCACCACACGAAGTCGGCTCGCGGCCCCCACGGGGTGCCGAGGTCGCGCAGGGCGTCGATACGGGGGGCGCCGTCATCGGGCACCGTCTGCACGATGCGCCGGGTCTCAGCGACCAAAGCCTCGAAGTCGGGCCAGCTCTCGGGGTCGAGCAGCAGCACCGGCACGATCTCCACCATGAAGTCGGCGGCCTCGGCATCGTCGGCGAACCAGATGAACGTGCCCGGCCCAGTGTGCGGCGGCGGTACCGGGTCGCGTTGCATTATTCCAATGGGAAATTCACGCGGGTCACGAGCGCTCACGAGCGCGAGCGCTCGTCCACGGGAGAGATCAGACCATTCGTGCATTTGCGGGCTCCAGTCGGCCGGGATGGCCGCGGCAGGCTAGCGGGGGGTGCGCGGCCGCGTGGCGGTGACCCGGCGTCGGGGTCCCCCGCGTGGCACCGCTAGAGTCACGCCCGATGTCGGATCTGGGCCTCATCATCGCCACCACCCTCATGTTCGTCTCCATTGCCGGGGCGATCGGGCTCGGCATGGTCGCATGGCGCCGCCAGGGCATCATCAGGTCGCTTGAGGTGCGTGAGGGCGGCGGTTTGGGTCTGTCGGCACCGGTGGCATCGGAGCGCCAGATGGTCCTTCGCGGCCGCGCGGGCACGTCGCAGGGCGATCTTCCAGTTCCGGCTGATCGCCGTATGCGTGCGGGTCTCATCACGGCATTCATCGCCGTGTTGCTCATTGGTGGCGCTGCCGGCTGGTGGTTTCTCATCCGCGATCAGGGCGGCAGCACGACCACGCAGCAAGCGGGTCTGCAGGGGGCGCCCGCGAATGGTCCGCTGGGGCCCGACCCTGCCGTGAAGGTGCCCGACGATCCGCCCGTCATTCAGGATCACGCGGCGTACACCGTGGCTGTGCTGAACGCCAGCGGGGTGACCGGGGCCGCGGCCAGCACCGTGGCTCCCAAGGTTGAGACCGCGGGCTACCGCGTTGGCGCGATCGGTGACGCGGGTACTCAGGATCAGATGACCTCGGTGGTCATGTGGCGGCCGGGGAAGCAGGCCGTGGCACAGAACGTGGCCAAGGATCTGGGTATCACGCAGGCACCACCGCTCGACGGCATCTCCACCTCGAAGCTCGGCCAGGCGGACGTGGTCGTGGTGGTGGGCAAGGATCTCGCCGCCGCCCCATGAGCGATGGCGCGCCGCGAGGCGACCGGGCCGCAGCTGAGCGGCGGATAGGTGGCTACCGCACCGACCTGCAGGGGCTGCTCATCCAGATGGCTCCTCCATATGGATTCACCCTTGCCACGTTCACGGCAGGCGGACTCATGGCCTATGAGCACGGTGCTCCAGGTCCCCTGGAGATTTTCTTGCTTCTGGCCGGGGCTTTCCTTGGCTACGCGGTGCTGGGCGTGGTGACGATGTCGTTGCGCGAGTTGCTCGTGCCGCGCAAGGTCGTGATGCGCGGCTGGCAGATGCTTCACGTGGCACCGCTTGCCACAGTGTTCCTCCTTGCGTGGGCCTCCGCGGTGTGGGTTCCCGCACCGGTCTGCTGGTTCATCACCGGGATCGCGCTCACCATGGCGTACCTCGGAGTGCTGACCGCCGTTATCTACTGGGGTGTCCCTTCCGACCGTGTGAGGCGGACCGACCTTGGGGGCTGACCGCCTGAGAGCCCTCGCAGATGCGGATGCACCACTGGTGCTCCCCGGGGTGTACGACGGCCTCTCCGCTCGGCTTGCCGTGGCGGCAGGTTTTGAGGCGCTTGTGGTGGGCGGCTACTCGGTATCGGCGTCGCGCCTCGGAATGCCCGACTTCGGGTTTCTCACCCAGACCGAGATCAGCGATGCCGCCAGAGACATCTGTGCCGCAGTGCCAGGTATCCCGGTGGTGGTCGATGCCGACACCGGCTACGGCAACGCACTCTCCGCTACGCGCACCGCGCGATTGCTGCACCGGGCTGGCGCGGCCGGGATGATCCTGGAAGATCAGGAGTGGCCGAAGCGCTGCGGGCATATGGCCGGCAAGCGCATCGTGCCCGCGGCGGACTGGCTCGCGAAGATCCGTGCAGTCACCGACCTGCGCCACGAGGGCATTGATCTGTTCCTCATCGCACGCACCGATGCCCGCGGCATCGATGGGCTCGACGAGGCGCTGACCCGCGGGGCCGCTGCCGCCGCCGCCGGGGCTGATGCGGTGTTTGTGGAGGCCCCGCTCGACCGAGACGAGCTCGCACGTATTGCGGCGCACCTTGCGGGCCACCGGCCCCTCGCCAACATGGTGGAGGGTGGGCGAACTCCGCTGCTGGGTCGGGATGAGCTGGGGCAGATGGGGTTCCGGATCATCCTGTGGGGCATCACGGGAATATTGGCCGCGGGTGCAGCGCTCAGGGATGCCTACGCCGCAATTCATGCGATGGGGGAGGGGCCTGCACAGGGGACCCTCATGACCTTCGGTGAGCTCACGGATGCCGTGGGGCTTTCGGAGCACCTGGCCAACGACGATCGGTACGCCGCCGAATAGCGACGGATGGCCCGGGGGCGCGGACGCCCCCGGGTCGATCACCGCAACTGCTAGCCGAGGGCCTGAGCCTTGAGCTTGGCGAACTCCGCGTCGTCAATCGCGCCAGCGTCGAGCAGACCCTTGGCCTGCGCGATCTGGTCTGCCGGCGTACCAGTGCTGCCGACCATCTGCTTCAGATGCTCAACCTGGGCCTGCTGCGCCTTCTCGGCGCGTCCGGCCATTCCCCCACCGCGCGCGATGAGGTAGATCAATACGCCCACGAATGGGATGACGATGATCAGGATCAGCCAGCCGGCCTTCCCGAGCCCGGACACGTCATGACTGCGAAACAGATCCATGATGACGTTGATGAGAACCACGAGGAACATGGCCCACACGAAAATGACGAAGGTCGTCCACAGGACGTCCCAGAAACTCCAGTCCATCAATCCTCCGATGAGATGAGTGCGATGTGCGCCTGTGGGGGGGGCGCGAGCACGCAAGGTTAGTCGTTCATCGAAGGAACCCCCCCGGTTCGGGCGATGTACCGACGGGCTGCGGAGGCGCGCCAACGAGGCCACGCGGATCGTCATCGCGCGAGGACGACTTTGGCTCGTCGGCCGGTGGGGTCGTGTGGGTGACGCGCGGCCGCACTCCTCTCTGCCAGCGCGCAGCGATGAGAGGCATTCGCGTAACCTCCCAGCGGTGACATGCCCCCTCCCAGATGCCCTTCGCTGGCTGGACTCGTTGTGACCTGGTACCAGGAATGGTTTCAGGAGACCGGTCGTGCCGGGCTGTTGTTCATGCTCGTGTTCTTCGGACTCACCTTCGTGCTCACGCGCACCATCACGCGTCACATCTATTCGAAGGGCGGCGAGGAGGAGCCCGGGGAAGCTTCACGGGGGCTGGTGAAAGATGTCCACATCGGTGGGGTGCACATCCACCATCAGGTATGGGGCATTCTCATCATCCTGATCGTGGCCATGCTGGAGTTCACCTACCAACCACACTCGCCGTGGGTGGAGGTGCTTGGCGGCCTCTTCGGCATCGGTGCCGCACTGACCCTCGACGAATTCGCGCTGTGGTTGCACATGGAGGACGTCTATTGGACCAGCGCCGGGCGCAAATCCATCGACGCGGTCGTCGTGGCCATCGTGCTGATGTGTGCCCTCCTGCTCGGCTCCACGCCGTTTGGCGTGTCGGATGCCGAGGACGGCCCCGACGCGCTCGTCCTGATACCGGTGCTGGTCGTGGTATCGCTCATCGTGGTGCTCATATGTGTTGCCAAGGGCAAGCTGGTGATGGGGCTTCTGGGCATCTTCATTCCGCTGGTGGCAGTCGTCGGCGCCCTCCGCGTGGCGCGTCCGGGCAGCACGTGGGCCCGCCGCCGCTACTCCACGCGCCCGGCCCGCATGGCGAAGTCGGTGAGCCGTGACGAACGGCACGAGGCGCGTATGAATCGGGTTCGTGACCTGTTGGGCGGCAAAACCGAGGCTGACGCCGGCGGCTGATTTCGATCGATGTGCCCGGGGTACCGCTGGGTGCCTGTCGCCGGGCCTCTTGCGTGGGTCATGCGTTGGGAGCCGCGCCTGTGGTCGATCCCCATTAACCCGTCGGGGGATTGACGACAGACCAGAGCGACACCGGGGGCGGGTGCTACATACCCGGAGGTGCCTCGACGGAGAGTTCAACCTTGAAGTCGAAGAACGCGACGTACCCGGTGATTTCGGCAATGGCTGGCGCCGGCTGTTCGTACATCCACGCCACGTCGGGCACTACCAGCGCACCGAACCGCGCTGAGCGATAGGTGGCCTCACCGCGATGCTTACAGAATGTGACGGTTTCGCTGCGCTCAAACCGGTCGAGCTGGACGTCGTCCGGGGGGAAGTAGCGGCTGTCGAAGTCGTGGTCGCTTTGGCGAACCAGCAGGGTGCGATCCGACTCGGCCACCACCTCGCCGTTCAGCACCACCCGGGCGTGATCAGGGCTGGGCGTGACGGTGACGAATACCTCGTCGCTCATGTCGTTCAACCGCCCCGTCACAGTCGCGACACGATCTTTAAAAAGCGCCGTTTTGCAGGAACTCCCTCTTGGAACTCCTCGGGTAGGACTCGAACCTACAACCCTCCGGTTAACAGCCGGATGCTCTACCATTGAGCTACCGAGGAACGCGGTTCGGGATCCTAGACGATCACCGGGCCGTTGATGTTTTCGGGCGGCGGTGTAAAGCGGTGGACATAGACGATGGGCCCCGTCTCATCGACGCGTCCCGGCACCGGGATGTCGCTCCGTTCATACCCCCACCCGGCTGCGGCCATGGCGTCAACAAATGGGCGCGCGTCGGGCCGGCGCGGATCGGCGATGATCACCTGCGATCCCGGGCCCACCAGCCGGGGGATGAGGGCACCCAGGGCGGTGCCGTTTCTCCCCTCGTAAAGAATGTCGGCGCCCACCACGAGGTCCCATGGGTCCCGGTTCA
>CAJAPZ010000096.1 GCA_903943955.1 uncultured Actinomycetes bacterium | reverse complement strand
GATGGCGACGGCGGGATGACCGGCGACAACACTGACGCCGAGGGATTTCTGCGGGCGCTCGACGACGCAGCGCCACTCGACCTTGACGGGGCCGAGGTGCTCATGATCGGAGCGGGCGGCGCAGCCAGAGCTGTGGCGTTCGCACTGCGGGGGCGCGGGGCCTACCTGCGGGTGGCCAATCGCACCGAAGAGAAGGCCGCCGCGCTCGGCGAGGTCGTTCCGTTCACCCGGCAGGCCATGGAGGATGCTGCCGCATCGGCAGTGCTGGTCGTCAATACCACGAGCCTCGGCATGAGCAGCGATGTGATTCCCGCCGAGCTGCCGCTCGACTCACTCGGGCCGTCCACGGTGGCGTACGACCTCGTGTACCGCTCGGAGCCCACTCCGTGGCTCGCGGCCGCCGCCGGACAGGGCGCACGTGTTGTTGACGGTGCGGGAATGTTGCTTCACCAGGGTGCCGCGGCATTTCGCCAATGGACCGGCGTGGAGCCGCCGCTCGATGCCATGCGGTCGGGGCTTCGGTCGCGCTAAGCCGTCCGGGTGGGGGCCTAGCGTGACGTGTCCTTCGCGATGCGGGGCGACACCATGACCACCTTCATCCACACCGCCGACTGGCACCTGGGAATGACCCGGCGATATCTCTCGCCGGACGCTCAGGCGCGCTATTCGGAGGCCCGCATCGACGCCGTGCGCGAGATCGCCCGCCTGGCCGATTCAGAGGGCGCAGAGTTCGTGGTGGCCTGCGGCGACCTCTTCGACTCAAATCACGTGGATCGTCAGGTGGTCGCCCGCGCCGTCGATGCGCTCGGGGCATTCACGGTGCCGGTCTTCATCCTGCCGGGCAATCACGATCCCCTCGATGCATCGTCGGTGTACCGGTCGTCTGCCTTTGCCGACCGGTGCCCCCCGAACGTGCGCATCATTGATTCGGCCGAGCCGGTCACCATCGGCGGAATTGAACTTGTGGGCGCCCCGTGGCATGCGAAGAATCCCGGCCACGACCCGGCAGAACGGGCCATGGCGGATCTCGCGAAGGGTCCCACGCGGGTGCTTCTGGCCCACGGTGTGGTGGACGTGCTCTCGCCCGATGCGCACGACGCCTCAGTTATCGCCATCGAGGGCCTTCGTGAGGCGCTCGACGCTGGGCTCCTGGCCTACGTTGCCCTTGGCGACCGTCATTCGGCCACCGAAGTTGGTGGTGACCAGCGCGTGCGCTATCCAGGCACGCCGGTGGCCACTGATTACGGCGAGGTGGACCCCGGGCAGGCACTCGTGGTGCGCATTGAGGAAACTGAGGTGCAGGTGCAGGCCCACCGCGTGGGGGCATGGACCTTTGTGCGCAGCAGCGTGCGGCTGGAGTCGCTCGACGATGTGGAGGCCCTCGATGCCTCCCTCACGGCCATCCCCGACAAGGCGCGCACCATCGTGCGGCTTGATCTGGTGGGGGCACTTGGTATCGGTGAGGATGCACGCCTGCAGGCGGTGCTCGATGATCACCAGGACGTGCTGGCCAGTCTCACCGTGTCGGAGCGGGGGAGCGACCTGGTGGTGTTTATCGAGGAAGGTGACCTGCACAATCTCGGCCTTAAGGGCTACGCGTACGACGCCGCCGCCGAGGTTGCGGCGCTTGCCGCCGTTGAGGGACCGCAGCAGGATGCCGCTCGGGATGCCTTGCGGCTGCTCTACCGCCTTGCACGGAACGCCGCATGAAGATCCATCGCATCTCACTGCGCGACTTCCGGGGGGTGGTGGAAGCCGATGTGGAATTCGCCACCGACGGCGTCACCATCGTTCAGGGGCCCAACGAGGTGGGCAAGTCAAGCCTCGCTGACGCCCTCGACATGCTCATCGCCGACCCCGATTCGTCATCGAAGTCGCGGGTCAAAGCCGCCCAGCCGGTGGGGAGAGATGTGGGCCCGTGGGTGGAGGTCGATATCGAGTGCGGCCCATATCGACTCACCTACTCCAAGCGGTGGGTGCGGGGCGCCGGGACAGAACTGCTCATCGAGTCACCGGCTCGCGAGCAACTGCAGGGCCGGGCCGCTCATGATCGTGTGACGGCGATCATCGCTGAGACCATGGATGCCGAGCTCTTCGCCGCGCTCCGGCATCAGCAAGGCGTTCCCCTTGGTCAGGCCGAGATCGCCGGCAGCGACTCGCTCATGCACGCGCTCGACGCTGCAGCGGGCTCGGGCAGCGAATCCGCTGAGCCCGGTGGAGCGCTCATCGACGCGATTGACCGGGAGCGCCAGATTTGGAGCACCCCGACTGGGGAGCCGAACAAGGCGCGCAAGGACCTGCGTGAGGCCGCGGAAACGACCCAAATCGCGCTGGACGGGGCCGAGGAATCGCTTCGTGTCCTCGAGGCGCGGGTTGACGAGTTCCGGCGTCTCGACGGCGAGCTGGCCCGGAATGCGGAGCAGGAGCCGGACCTGCGCAGCACGGTGACGCGTCTTGAGACGGAGGTGCAGGCAGTATCGGCGAGGGAGTCGGCGCTGCACGACCTCCGCATGGCCGCAGAGAAAGCCATGGCGCCCGCACGCGACGCCACCGCAGCCGCCGACGCCCGCACGGCCGCCATCGCAGCCGTCGCGGCGGCCGAGGCCGAGGTGGGAGAGATTACGGCCGAGGGCGTACGGGCTGCCGCGCGGCTGGACGCTGCACTCGCCGTGCGCACCGAGGCATCCGCCCGTCTTGTGGCGGCCCTGGACGCACGGGCGGATGCCGAGCGCGCCTTTGACGTGGCGGCAGCTGACGCCCAGCACCTTCGCGATCTCTTCGATCTCGGATCGCTGCGCACTCGCCGCGGTCTCATCGGCGATGCCGAGAAGACCATCGCCGACGGGGAGGCATTCCTCGCGGGGTGCGCGCTTGACGCCGCGCTGTTGGCGCGCATTGAGACGGCTGTTGTCGATGAGGCAGGTGCACGGGGCAGGCGTGATGCCGCGGGTGCGGCGCTGCAGATCACTGCGGAGACAGCCCAGCAACTCGAGGTGGGCGGGGTACCTCGATCCATCGCGGCGGGTGAAACCCTGGCGATCCCAGTGGGAGCAGGCGATGAGCTGGTCATCACCGGGGTCGCCCGGATCGGGATCGAGGGCCGGGGTGACGTGGTGACCGCCGCGCTGCAGGCTCGTGCACACCTTGATGCACTGCTCGTGGAGGCAGGGGTGTCACCGGTTGACGGGGAGACCGCGGCTCGGGATCTGGACCGGCGGCGACTTGACGCCGAGGCCACCGTGAAAGCGGCACGCGAATCCCGGGGGTGGGCGCTCAATGATCTGACCCTCGAGGAAATGGACGACAAAATTGCACGCGCCGAGGCCCGGGTGGCTGCGTACGCCAGCGATCGCGGAGCCGCCCCACCGATCCCGGCCGACGCCGACGCCGCAAATACCGTTCGCGCGGCGACCGAGGACGCTCGGGACTCCGCCCGTCGCGACGAGGACGCTGCACGGGACGCACACACTCAGGCCGATTCGGCTGTGACCGGTCTCGAGGCGCAGGCATCAGAGCGCAAGGGGCACCTCGGGGCGGTGGCCCGGCGTCTCGGCGACGCAGAAACCGATCTGCAGACCGCGCGCGCCGCGCAGTCGGACGCGCAGGTGAATGCTGCCGCCGCCGAGACTGATGCTGCGGCAGAGGCGGCGCGCGCTGCGCTTCACGCCGAAGAGGCGGCACTTGGCGACGCGGATCCGGAGTCACTCAGGCTGCGGCTGGCGAATTCCCGTGACGCCGTTGACCGGCTGCTGCGGGAGCGGAATGAAATCCAACTTCTCGCCGCGAGGATGAAGGGCGAGATCTCCCAGCAGGGGGATGAGGGCCTCGCGGACCGCGTCGCCCATGCCCGGGAGGCCGCTGGGAGTGCGGAGGCTGAGCGCGACCTGGCCGAGCGGCGCGCGGCAGCGGTTGATCTGCTGTACGCAACCATGGCCCGTCACCGCGACATCGCGCAGCGCGCATACGTGGCGCCGTTTCGCGATGCGGTTGAGCGGTTTGGCCGGTTGGTATTCGGTGCGGGGACCGAGATGGAGGTTGACCACACGACCCTGCAGGTGGTCAGCCGCACGCGCGAGGGTGTGACCGTGCCCGTTGAGGCCCTCTCTGGTGGCGCCCGCGAGCAGATGGCGCTCATCGGTCGCCTGGCCGCTGCATCACTGGTGGCTCCCGCCGCCGATGGTGGTGCACCGGTCATCATCGACGATGCGCTGGGGTACTCCGACGCAGGGCGCCTGGAGGGCCTTGGTGCAGCGCTCGCCGAGGCGGGGAAGACGTGTCAGGTGATCGTGCTCACGTGTATGCCCGAGCGCTATGCCGGTATCGGCTCGGCCCGGGTTGTGCGACTGGATCGCACCGGGCCCGTGGAGGCGTGAGCACACACGAATACCGGGGCCTCGGCGACATCATCGTGACGGCCCGTCCGTTCGATGAGTACCTCGCCATGTTCGACCTGCAACCCGCTGACCTCAGTACGGCCACTGCGCTCGATTGTCCGGCCGGTGCAAGCGGATTCGCGGCGGGTGCCCGCGCCATCGGGTGTGAGGTCACCGCGTGCGACCCGGTGTACGCCGGCATGACGTCGCATGGGGAGTTGGTGGCCCGGGCCCGGCAGGACACGGCATTCGGCAACCAGTACGTGGCCGATACCCCGGACACCTACGTATGGGGCTTCTTCCGTGATCTTGACGATCACCTGTCCCGACGCATGGCGGCGGTGGACGCGTTCGACCGGGACCGGTTGGCCAACCCCGATCGCTACGTGGCGGGGTCGCTGCCGCACCTGCCCTTCAGTGACGATGCATTTGACCTGGTGCTCTCATCGCATCTGCTGTTCGTCTACCCCGACCACTTCGACGCGCAGGCGCATTTGGATGGCGTACTCGAACTTGCGCGGGTGGCATCGGGCGAGGTGCGCATGTTCCCTCTCGTGGACACCACAACCCGTCCGTGGCCTGGCCTTGAGGATCTGCGCCGCGCCCTCGCGGCGCATGGGCATGGCACAGAAGTCCGCCACGTTCCCTACGAGTTCATCCGCAACGGTGACGCGATGCTGGCGATCGACGGATCTGGGTGACGGTTCGGGCGACGGTTTGATGCGGTCCGATCTACGATCCGGCAATGCCTGAACCCCGTACCGATGAGCGCGTTGGTGTGATCGTGGTTGACCACGGCAGTCGCCGCGCGGAGAGCAACGTGATGCTCGAGGACCTCACCCGCGGCGCCATCACGGACACCCTCGACTACGACATCGTCGAGCCGGCGCACATGGAGCTGGCCGAGCCCTCAATTGCGACGGCCTTCGATGCCTGCGTGGCCCGGGGCGCCACCACGGTGGTCATCCAGCCGTACTTCCTTCTGCCGGGCAAGCACTGGAATCAGGACATTCCCGAGCTCGCCGCCGCCGCCGCGTCACGTCATCCGGGCGTGGCGTACTTGGTGGCCGCACCATTTGGAGTGCACCCACTCATGGCCGACGTGGTGACCGCACGGGTGGAGTACTGCCTTGCGCACGTGCGGGGTGAGGTGCCGGAGTGCGAGGCATGCGCCGGATCCGGCAGGTGCCGTCTTCAGACGGCCGATGCACCGGGGGCCTCGACCCCCGCGTAGCGCGCGCCGCACCGGTGGGCAGGACATGGTCCCACCCACCGGGGCACACGACGTTGCAGCGGAGCTACTTCTTCTTTGCTACGGGCTTCCGCACGACCTTCTTGGCCGTGGCGGTCACCTTCTTGACGTCCTTCTTGACGGCCGTGGTGGCCTTCTTGACGTCCTTCTTGACGGCCGTGGTGGCCTTCTTGACGTCCTTCTTGGCAGTCGTGACGGCCTTCTTCTTGGCGACCTTGCCCGAGTTGGCAGCAGCCTTCAGCGGGGCGCCCGGGGTGAATCGCACAGCCTTGCGGGCCGGGATCTTCACCTTCTGGCTGGGGTTGCGCGGGTTGACGCCAACACGAGCGGCGCGCTGCGAAGTGGAGAAGGAGCCGAAGCCGAGGAATGCAACGCGCTCGCCCTTGGCGATGGCCTCGGTCAGGAGCGCCAGGAACTCGTCGGTGACCTTCTGCGCCTGCACGCCGGTCAAGCCGGCACGCACACCAAGCTCCTTCGCGAACTCGCTCTTGTTCATGCGGTAACCCCTTGTCGTGATTGAGGAGAGGATTGGTCGCCCCCTTGTGGTGACGACCATTCGACCCTACCAGCGATTCTCCCCTCTTTACCGTGCAGGTCTCATGGTCCTGACTGGCGAAACGGCAACTGAGTCACTCAACCAGGAGACCTCATGAGCAGCCACCAACCCATTGCGCAGGCGCAGCTCAGCTTGTCGTATCCGGAACTCGTGCCTGGCGAGACGGTGCGCTGGTCGTCCCGCGGGTCGTGGCACTTCGGGGAGTTGATCGGGCTGGACGGGTCGCATGCCGTGGTGGCAACGAAGCAGGCCGGACGGCGTGAGCGCGTACTCGCCGCAGCGGTGCAGCCATGGCCGCCCGGCGGAGCTGCCGTTTAGGCGGACCCGGCGGCAGCACGGTCGAGCACCATCACTGCATTCTCCCGCTCGATACGTCCGGCCGGGATTGAGCGGTCTCCGGCGTCAAGGCGCGCCACCATCGGCACCTTGCCCGCGCCGGTGAGAAGCCACACCACCTGCCGGGCGGAATTGATGCACGGATAGGTAAGGGTCACCCGGCGGGTGCCGTTGAAGGGGCGGGCAGTTGCCGCCACCGGCACGTCCGTCACGTTGAGCACTGGGTCCCCGGGAGCCAGTGAGGCCGTGTGTCCGTCTTCACCAAGGCCCAGGTGTACGACGTCAATCGGTCCATTCAGCGCGGCGAGCACCGGCAGGTAGGCGGCTGCCGCCACGTCGGCGTCGGTGCCACCGCATGCCATGGGGTGCAGGTGTGCGGCGACCGCGCGCGTCCCGGACAGCGAGCGCTCGAGATGAGTGAGGTTGCGCAGGTCGTCGCCATCGGGGGCCATGCGCTCATCCACTTGCAGAATGTCCACGGATGCCCAATCGAGATTCTCGGCGCCGAGTTTGGCCAGCATTATCCACGGGCTGGTTCCGCCTGAGACCGCCAGCGATGCGCGTCCTCTGGCAGCCAGCGCGTTGCGAAGCGCCTCCGCGATGTGCAGGGCGGCCGCATGAGCGGCCGCAGTTGCATTGTCACCAATGATCCGTTCCATCAGTGCCTGCAGCGTAGTCTGGGTCCTGCGCGGCCGGGTCCGGGCGCCGCACAACCCCTTGGAGGCTCTTGGTGCGTATCGGGATGGTGG
>CAJAPZ010000095.1 GCA_903943955.1 uncultured Actinomycetes bacterium | reverse complement strand
GGGCTTGTGGGCGGCAGCGGCGGCAGCGCCAGCTACGACGGCACCACCGACTTCGGTGGAGGTGGTGGCTCGCAGTCGGCTGGTGGGCAGGGTGGCCTGTGGACCGGCTCATACGTCGGTGGGGTCGGCACTCTGGGCACCGGTGGCGCATCAGCATCCGGCTACCAGGGCGGCGGCGGTGGCGGCGGCTACTACGGCGGTGGTGGCGGCGGCGCCCACAACGGCGGCGGCGGCGGCTCGTCGTACACGGTGCCGCAGGCCGTGGATGTGCAGCACACGCAGGGCGACGGGGCCGGCAACGGGTGGGTCGTCATCAGTACTCCCGCCACCGTTGATTCATTCGTGCGCAACCTCACGGCCACCGGCTGGCAGGGCTTCGACGTGCTGAGTTGGACACCCACGCAGGTGAGCGGTGCCACCGGCTACAAGGTGTACTGGGGTACGGCACCGGGTGATGAGCCCAACGTCGTCAATGTGAATGGTGCCGAGACGTCCAGCTGGACCCACGGCGGCCTCACCCTTGGAACCACGTACTACTACCGCGTCGCGGTGGTCACGTCTGACGGCCTTGAGAGCCCGCAGTCGGTCGAGGTGCAGGCAACGCCCGCCTTTACGGTGGAGAACCGTTTCTCGTGCACCGGGGCGGGCCAGACCTACACTGTCCCGGCCAATACCGCGTGGCTCAACGCCGAACTGCTTGGTGCCCGGGGCGGCGAGAACAGCAACCCCGCCCGCCTCGCTGCCGCCGGTAAGGGCGGCCGCGTGAAGACGAATATCCCCGTGACGGCGGGGGAGGCCCTGCAGGTGAATGCCGGGTGCACCACCACCACCACCGCCGCCGGTTGGAATGGTGGGGCGGCGGTCGGAGGGACGTCTGGCTCGGGTGGCGGTGGCGCCACGGACATCCGCCGCGGCGGTACGGCCCTTGCCAACCGCGTGCTCGTTGCCGGTGGCGGCGGCGGCGCCGGCGGAAGCAGCAGCACCCTGAACTCCGGCGGCGCGGGCGGCGGCCTGGTGGGTGGCACCGGCGGCAGCGCCAACTACGACGGCGTCACCTACATCGGTGGCCTCGGCGGCTCGCAGGTCGCCGGTGGTCTCGGTGGTCTCTGGACCTCATTCGTCGGTAGCGCCGGCACCTCTGGGACCGGCGGTGCCTCCACGCCTGGATACGAGGGCGGCGGCGGCGGTGGTGGCTACTACGGCGGTGGTGGTGGTGGCGCCCACAACGGCGGCGGCGGCGGCTCGTCGTACGCGTCGCCCATTGCGGCTGGCGTCACGCACAGTCAGGGCGATGCGTCATCCACCGCAAATGGCGTGGGCGTGGGCGAGTGCTCGGCGGCCGCGCCACCGTGCCGGCGCACGGTGGGTGACGGTGGGGCGATTCTCACGGTGCCCGGATCACCGGTGCCGATGGGCGTGGTAGCGCAGCCGGACAGCAATCAGGTGACCCTCGCGTGGCAGGCGTCATTGGGCACGGGTCTCGACTCGTACGTCATCTATCGCGCCAATGCCGGTGGTGGCTGGACGGCCATCGGCACGGTGCCGGCCGGTACCACCGAGTACCGCGACACCACTGCGGTGAATGGCACCACCTACAGCTACGCGGTGGCCGCGGTGCTCATCGTGAATGGCGCGCCGGTGGAGTCACCGAAGTCTGCATCGCTGCAGGCCACGCCGCAGGCTCCGGTGGTGCCCACCCCGGTGCCCACCGGAACGTGCGCCGCCCAGACGTACGTCGTGCCAGCGGGCGTGTCGTGGCTCAGCGTTGATGCTCTGGGCGCCCGCGGTGGCGAGCACAGTGACCCCACTCGCCTCGCCGCCGGCGGTAAGGGTGGTCGCGTGAAGGCCACGATTCCGGTGACCCCGGGTGAGACCCTGCAACTGAACGTGGGCTGCACCAGCAGGTCAACGGCCGCCGGTTGGAATGGCGGCGGCGCAGGTGGCGTGACCCCGGGCGCCGGCGGCGGCGGCGCCACCGACGTGCGACGTGGTGGCACGACCCTGGCAAGTCGGGTGCTGGTGGCAGGCGGCGGCGGTGGTGCCGGCGGCAATGGCAGCGCCCTGAACTCCGGCGGCGCAGGCGGTGGCCTGGTGGGTGGCACCGGCGGCAGTGCCAGCTATGACGGCGTCACGTACATCGGTGGTCGGGGTGGTTCGCAGGCCGCCGGTGGTCTGGGTGGGGTGTGGAGCAACACGTACGTCGGCGGGGTCGGCACTTCGGGCACCGGTGGCGCATCAGCGTCCGGCTACCAGGGCGGTGGTGGCGGTGGTGGCTACTACGGCGGCGGTGGCGGTGGCGCCCACAACGGCGGCGGCGGCGGATCGTCGTGGGTCACTCCCGCTGCAGTCAACGTGAACAGCGGGCAGGGCGATTCGGCGAGCACGGGCAACGGGTCAGTCGCGCTGTCCTACATCGTCGACACCACTGCGCCTGCTGCTGTGGCAGTCGCGACCGGGGCACCGCCGGGGACCTACCGCGCCGGCGCCGTCATCCCCATCTACGTGTCGTTTAGTGAGCCCGTGGCGGTCACCGGAACGCCTACGCTCACGATGAACCTGGGCACGCGCACGCTGGCGCTGCCGTACGTGAGCGGGTCGGGCACCGCGAACCTCGTGTTCTCGTACACCGTGGCACTGGGCGACCTCACGCCGGCGCTCGAGACCACGGGCACCTCGGCCCTGTCGCTGGCCGGCGGCACCATCAAGGACATGGTGGGCAATGTGGCCAGCATTACCACGCCGGTACCGGGTGGCAGCGGCTCGTTGTCCGCCGACGCGATTCTGCTCATCGATGCCGTGTTGCCCGCCGTGCCCACCGGTGCAGCCGCAGGTTCGGGTGGCGCCAGCGCCCCGCTCATCACATGGGCCGCCAACAACGATGCCGACATCGCGGGCTACCGCGTGTTCGGCGGCACGACCAGCCCGCCCAGCACACAGCTCACAACGCTGCCCGCCAGCACGCTCGACTTCACCTTCGACGCCGCACTGCGCGGGGTGCCGTATTTCTTCTACGTGGTTGCTGTGGATATCGCGGGCAACGTGAGTGGGCCCTCTGCGGTGGTCACCTACACACGCCCCAATACGCTGATCGACATCACCGACTTCGGGGCGGCCACCACCCTTACGGGTGCCACGAGCATTCCGTTCACCTTTGCGGTGAGCGACGCCGTGACGGGGCTCACGGCGTCGGACTTTGCGGTGAGCGGCACGGCCACTGGCTGGATCGTGCAGTCGGTCACCGGATCGGGCGGCGGTCCGTACACCGTCACGGTGGGCGGCCCCAGCACCAGCGCCGGCAGCGTCATCCTCACCCTTGCCCAGAACGCGGTGCTCGATTCGTCGAACACGCCGTTCCCCGGCGCGGCCGTTGCGGCACCCACGGTGATGGTCGACCGCACGCCGCCGACAGCCGCCTGGACCTCGCCAGCGTCGCCCACCGCTGCCACGGCACCCATGTTCACGCTCACCCTGAGCAAGTCGGTGTCCGGCATCGTCGCGGGCGACCTCTCAAACGCCGGTACGGCCACCGGCTGTACCTTCTCGCCGTCGGCCGCCAGCGGCACATCGGTCGTGGTGACCGCGACCGGTTGCTCGGAGGGCACGCTTGCCCCGGTGCTGGCCGCGGGTGGCGTCACCGACGCGGCCGGCAACGCCGGGCCCATCAGTGCAGCAACGGCGACCGCCATCACGATCGACCGCACTGGCCCGTCAGCCACATGGGGCACCGCGCCGACGTCGCCCACCAACGCGACGAGCCTCACCTTCCCGATCACCTTCGGCGAGTCGACGCTCGGCATCGCCGCGGGTGACTTCGTGAATCAGGGCACTGCCACGGGCTGTGTGTTCACGCCGTCGGCGTCCACGGGCACGAGCGTCAACCTGGTGGTGACCAGCTGCTCCGAGGGCACTGTGGTGCTGCGCCTGCTGGCGGGCACGGTCAGTGATGGTGCGGGCAATACCGGCCCGGCTGCCGATCGCGACGCCGGCACCATCACCATCGACCGCACGCCGACCACGGCATCGTGGACCCCGCCTACCAGCCCCACAAATGGCGCATCGCAGACGTTCACACTCACCTTCGCCGATGCCGTCACCGGCATCGAGGCCGGCGACTTCACCAACACGGGAACGGCCACCGGCTGCACCTTCGGTGTGTCGGCCGCCAGCGGCACGTCGGTCACGGTGACTCTGAGCAACTGCTCTGAGGGCACAGTCATTCCGCAGATCGCAGCGGGTGCGGTTGCCGACGTGGCAGGTAATGCCAGCCCGGTTGCCGCACAGGCATCGGCGGCGGTCACCATTGACCGCACCGCACCGTCGGTGTCGGCCATCACGCCGGCGTCGGTCACCACCAGTGCGACCTCGTTCACCTACTCGGTCACCTTCAACAAGTCGGTCACCGGCCTGGCCGCCAACGACTTCTCGTTCACGGGCAGCTCCAGCGGCTGGAGCGTGAGCGGCGTGAGCGGATCGGGCACCGCGTACACCGTGACCGTGAGTGGTGGCGCGACGCCGCCTGACGGCACCATAATTGCCACGCTCGCTGCGGGCGCCGTGACCGACACCGCCGGCAACACCGGACCCGTGGTGTCGAGCACCGCGTCAACCGCCACCGCCACCTACACGCTGGCCAACACGGGCCGTCCCGCTGCGAATGGCACGCCCACTCCGGGATCGGTGATGACCACCACGGATGGCACCTGGAATGGCGCGACACCGATCAGTTACACGTATCAGTGGGAGACCTCGGCTGACGGTCTCGCCTGGGCCAACGGCACGGGTGCGGGTGCCACCACAGTGAGCTACACCGTGGGTGCGGGTGAGACCGGCCGCTTCGTGCGCTCGAAGGTAACGGCCACCAACGCCCGCGGAGCCATCACCGTGGCGTCGAGGGCGCTCATCGGCAACCCGGCCACCACGCCGACGCTGCTCGCCTTCAAGGCCGATCAGGCCACCACCAACGCCAGCAGCACCACGTTCACCCTCATGTTCCAGAGCGTGCCCACCGGGCTCACGGCGGCGAAGTTCGCGGTGGGCGGCACGGCGACCGGGTGGAGCGTGCAGTCGCTCAGTGGTTCCGGTGCCGGCCCGTACACCGTCACCGTGGGTGGCGCGTCAACCACTGCGGGCACGGTTGAGTTGAGCCTGAGGCCCGGCGCCGTCATCGTTGACGGCGCCGCGTACCCGTCGGTGCTCACCGCGGCGGTCACCAGCACGGTGATTGACCGCACCGCTCCGGCCGTGGCGTCGTTCACACCCACGGCGACGACCTTCAGCACCACCAGCACCACCTACAGCGTGACCTTTGATGAGCCCGTAACCGGCCTCGGCACCGGCGACTTCAGCGTGGGTGGAACATCCACCGGCTGGACAGTGTCGGGCGTGTCTGGCAGCGGTGCCGGTGCGTACACCGTGACGGTGTCGCACGCGGGGACGCCGACCGATGGCACGGTGACCTTGGGGCTCAACAGCACCACCGTCACCGATCTGGCCGGCAACACCGGCCCTGCCGCCGCATCCAACGCCCAGACCATCACCGGCCAGTTCACCCTGGTGAACAGCGCGCTGCCGCAGGTGACCGGCGCCATCGTTGCCGGCACCCCGGTGGCCACCGATGGTGGGATGTGGGTGGGCGCGCCCACCATCACCTACGCGTACGACTGGCAGGTGTCGAGCGACATGACGGCCTGGTCGTCCGCGTCGGGCAGTGGCCAGGCCACGTCCACGTACACGCCGGTTGCGGGCGATGTGAGCAAGTACGTGCGTGTGCGCGTAACGGCCACAAACGGCAGGGGATCGCTTACCGCCGTGTCGCGTCCCATGCAGACGCATGTCATCGTGGCCAGGAATCCCAACGCGCCCACGCCGTTCGTTGTGCCCGCCGGTGTGACGGAGATGCCGTTTGATGTGCGGGGTGCCTCTGGCGCTGCCGCAACGTCGACGGGTGCCAACGCCGGTGCCGGCGGCCTCGGCGGCCGTGTGACCGGTGTGCTGTCGGTGACGCCGAACGAGACGCTGCAGGTGTACGCCGGCCGTGCCGGATCGCCCGCAACCACGAATGGTTCCCTGAATGCCGTAGGTGGCTGGAACGACGGCGGAGGTGTGACCCCGGGCACGGCCAGCGACTTCGGCGGCGGCGGTGGTGGCGCGAGCGATATCCGCGTGGATGGCGGCGCCTCGCTCACCGGTGCATCGGGCAGCGACCCGCGCCTGGTGGTTGCCGGGGCTGGTGGTGGTGGCGGCTATGGCAGCCCGGGTGGCCCGGGTGGCCTCACCGCGGCTGCCCCCGGCGGCCCTGGCGCCAGCGGCAATGGTGGCGGTGGCACGCCCAGCGCCGGTGGTGCTTCGGGCGGTGGCGCTGCGACGGCCGGCACCTTCGGCACGGGCGGCAATGGCGTTGGCAACCCGCAGGGCGGCGGTGGAGGCGGCGCCGGCTGGTTCGGCGGCGGCGGCGGTTACCTGGGTGCGGGTGGCGGTGGATCGTCGTACGCCAGCGCCTCTCGGGCAGCGAGCGTGCAACACACCGCAGGCGTCAACAGTGGTGACGGCGCCATCACCATCTCGTACGTGCGTGGCACAAACGTGCTCGCGCTCACGCCGTCGTCGACCACGGTCAACGGCACGTCGCTCACCTACGCCCTCACCTTTGATGGCAACGTGTCGGGGCTCACCGCATCGAGCTTCTCGCTGGGTGGTTCGGCCACTGGCTGGAGCGTGCAGTCGGTCACCGGGCTCGGGGCCAACTACACGGTCACCGTTGCCTCCGGATCCGGCACCGTGACCGATGGCACCCTGGTGCTGCGCCTCAAGGGATCGTCCGCCACCGATGCGTTCAGCGGCCCCGCCCCTGGTGCGGCCTTCGATGCTGCGAGTGTCACCACCGACCGCACGGCGCCCGCGGTGGCATCGGCCACCCCGGTGGGTACCACTCCCACCAATGCGGCGTCGGTGGCGTACACGGTCACCTTCAGCGAGCCGGTGGGTGGGTTTGACGCAGCGGATGTGACCACCACTGGCACCGCCACCGGTTGGACCGTGGCATCGGTGGTGGCCGCGGGCGGCAGTGCCTACACCGTCACCTTCAGTGGGGGATCGGGCACCGACGGCACCATCGTGCCGCGCATCGCCGCGAATGGCGTGGCTGACGTTGCGGGCAACACGGGGCCGTCCGCGGCGTTCGCCGGTGACACCGTCACCGTCGACCGCGTGGCGCCCACGGTGCAGTCGTTCACCGCGACCACGCCCACCCGCGCATCGAGCATCGCCTACACCCTCACCTTCAGTGAGCCGGTGAATGGTCTGGCCGTGAGCGATTTCACGCTGGGCGGCAGCTCCGCCGGCTGGACCGTGTCGAGCGTGTCGGCATCCAGCGGTACCACCTTCACGGTGCAGGTGGCCAAGACCGGACCCACCGACGGCACCGTGGTGCCCACGCTCGGCGTGGCCACCGTTACTGACGCGGCCGGCAACACCGGCCCGGCCACCGGTGCCACGGGCACGACGGTGACCATTGACCGCACCGCACCCACCGTGTCGGCGTTCAGCGCCACCACGCCCACGCGCGGCAGCCCCATCGCCTACACGCTCACCTTCAGCGAGCCCGTATCGGGCCTGGCGGCCACCGACTTCTCCATCGGTGGCACCTCGAGCGGTTGGACCGTCGCATCCGTCACCGGTTCCGGTGCCACCTACACGGTGAGCCTCGACAACCCGTCGCCGGGCGACGGCACCGTGACGCTCGCACTGGCATCGGGTGCCGTGAGCGACCCGGCCGGCAACACGGCCCCGGGTACCGCCGCATCGGCGAACACCGTGACGTTTGACGGCACGCCGCCCACGGCCACGTGGACGCCTCCGGCCAGCCCAACCAACTCCGCGGCTCCGGTGTTCACCCTTGCCTTCAGCGAGTCGGTCAGCGGCATCGCGTCCGGCGACTTCGCCAACCAGGGCACGGCCACGGGCTGCACATTCACGCCCTCGGCAGCGTCTGGCGCCAGCATCACGGTGACGGCCACGGGCTGCTCGGAGGGCACGGTTGTCGCGCGCCTCGTGGCCGACGCCGTTACCGATGCAGCCGGCAACACCGGCCCGGCTGCGGCGCAGGATGCCCCGGCCATCACCATCGACCGGACGGCACCCGGGGTGAGCGCATTTGTGAGCACGGGCACGTCGCCCACCAACTCCGGGCCTGCCACATTCCGTGTGACCTTCAACTCGCCGGTGACCGGGCTCAGCGCGTCGGCGTTCACGCCTACCGGTACGTCCACGGGGTGGACGGTCGATTCCGTCTCCGGTTCGGGTGAGGGCCCGTACACCGTGACCCTGTCGGCCGGATCGCCCACGAGCGGCACCCTCGGTCTCGACCTCGCATCGGGTTCCGTACTTGATGCGGCCTCGAACGCGGGCCCCACAACGACCGTGAGCGTCACCGACACCATCACCATTGATGTGACCCCGCCGGGTTCGCCGTCGTTCACGTCGGGTCCCACCGGTGACATCAACGTCAACTCGGCCACCTATGGCTTCACGGGTGCGTCGGCGGGTGAGCACTACGAGTGTCAGGTTGATGGCGCCGGTGCCTGGACTGCCTGTGTGTCGCCCAAGTCGTTTGCATCGCTCACCGACGGGCCGCACTCGCTTGGCGTGCGCCTTGTGGATGACGTGGGCAACGCCGGCGCCCCGGCGACCCGCTCGATCACCGTCGACACAGCGAGCCCCATCACCGTCGTTTCAGTGACGAACGTGGGACCGGCAGACGGTGCCACGACCGCCACCACGTCTGCGGCAATGACCTTCACGGGGGCCGACCTCGGCGAGACCTACTGGTGCAGCCTCGATGGGTCGGCCTGGGCGGCATGTGCCACCGCAAGCGATCCTGGTGCCCAGTCGTACACCGGCCTCGCCGACGGCACTCACGAATTCCGCGTGGCAAGCACCGATGCGGCAGGCAACCGCGGCCCGGTCGCCAGCCGCTCGTGGACGGTGGACACCGTGGCACCCACCAATCGCCCATCCATCACCTCGGGCCCGGCCACCCCTGGCAACGACAACACGCCTACGTTCGCGGTCGGCGGCTCGGGAACTGGCGAGACCTACGTGTGCGCCATCGACGCTGGTGCATTCGGCGTGTGCACCAGCCCGTTTACCACCAGTGCGCTCGCCGATGGCAGCCACACCTTCAAGGTGGCATTGGTGGATGCGGCGGGCAATCAGGGCCCCGCGACGACCACCACATTTGTGGTGGACACCACACCGCCTGCCGCAACGCCCACCATCTCGACGCAGCCCAGCGACCCCAGCAACAACCCCACGCCGTCCATCGCCTTCACGGGCGCCGGTGCGGGCGACGCGTACCAGTGCCAGGTGGCATCGGGTGCCTGGTCGGCATGCACGAGCCCCACGGGTATCGGGCCGCTGGCCGATGGGTCGGTGACCTTCGGGGTACGGCTGGTTGACACCGCGGGCAATGTTGGATCGGCGGCCACGGCGACGTGGACGGTTGACACTGCCGCCCCGGACGCCCCGACCCTCGGTCGTGCGCCGTCGGCGACTCCCACGAGCTCCACGTCGTCGACAATGACCATCACGCTGGCCGAAAGCGCTGGCACCCTCCAGTGCTCGCTCGATGGCGCTGCCTGGGCCACGTGCACCAGCCCACGGTCTCTTACCGGCCTGGCCGATGGCAGCCACGCCATGCGTGTGCGCCAGGTTGATGCCGCGGGCAATACGGGCGCCATTGCAAGTGAGACGTGGGTGGTTGACACCACGCCGCCGAGCGCGGCACCCACCATCACCGCGGGTCCCACCGGTGGCGTCAACATCGACACGGCCACCTTTGCCTTCACCGGGGCTGGTACCGGCGATACCTACGAGTGCAGGCTCGACTCCGCGGCGTGGGCCCCCTGCACTTCACCCGACGCGCTCACCGGCCTCGCCGATGGTGCGCACTCGTGGGGCGTGCGTCTTGCTGATGCCGCTGGCAATGCTGGTCCGGTCGCAACGCGCAGTTGGACGGTGTACACGGGCACGCCGCCTGCGCCGGCCGGCGGCTCAGTGGCCCCGTCAACCTCGAACACGCAGAGCACGTTCACCTTCACTGGTGCCACCACCAGCACATTCGAGTGCCAGCTCGACGGTGGTGCGTGGGCAGCGTGCACCAGCCCCTTCACCACTCCGGTGCTTTCCGATGGCAGCCACACCCTTGAGGTGCGTCAGGTAGATGGCGGCGGCAACATCAGCACGCCGCCCCACCTCGTGTTCAGCTGGCTCATCGATTCCGGTGCTCCTGCCAGCGTGGTGTTTGGCAATGTGCCCGCGAGCCCCACCAACGCCACCACGGCGACGCCCACCATGACCATCAGTACTGATGTACCGGGTGTGGCCACTTACTCGCTTGAGTGCCAGATTGATGGCGGTACATGGCAGGTGCCGTGCCCGGTGACCGGTGCGAACCCGGGCCCCCTCACGAAGGCCCTCACCGGCCTCGCCGAGGGCGACCACACCGTGGTGGCGCGGCAGGTCAAGACGCTCGCCGATAACAGCACCACTGTGAGCGTGGACACCGGCATCGTGTGGACGGTCGACCTCACGCCGCCTGCGGCGCCTGCCATCGCAACCCGTCCTGCCAACCCGACAAACCAGACCTCTGGCGCGTTCGGTATCTCGGCTCCGCCGGGTACCACGCTGGAGTGCCAGCTGGACGGCGGCGGCTGGGCGGCCTGCACCAGCCCGGCTCCGGTGAGTGGTCTCGCCGACGGCAGTCACACGTTTGACACCCGCGCGGTTGACCATGCGGGTAACCGCAGCACCGCGACGTCGGTGACATGGACGGTGGACACCGTGGCGCCGGGCGCCGCCACGTTTACCAGCCAGCCGCCCGCCAATTTCGCGTCGGCGTCGGCCACCTTCGGCTTCACACTCCCCGCCGGTGGCACATCGGCGATGTGCTCGCTTGACGGGGCAACGCCGGTGCCGTGCAGCGCGCCATACACGCTGTCGGGCCTCGCCGACGGCACACACACCATCGAGGTGAGCGTGGTGGATGCCGCGGGCAATGTGGGTGTCACGATCTCATTCACCTGGAACGTGGATACCTCCGCCCCGGCATCTGCACCGGGTATTGCCAGCGGCCCGAGCGGCTCAATTCAGGATCTGGCGTCGACGTTCACGTTTACCGGGGCTACCGCGGGCGAGGCGTATCAGTGCAACCTCGACGCGTCGGGCTGGCTGCCGTGCGCCACGCCGTACACCACCAGCGCGCTGGCCGAGGTCGCGCACACGCTGGTGGTGCGCATCGTCGACCCGGCCGGCAACGTGAGCCCCATGGCCACGCGCAACTGGACCATCGACCGCACGTCGCCCACCGGCGCGGTGACCATCACGGGGTCGCCGGCAAACCCGTCGCCGGTCGTCACTCCGGAATTCGCCCTCAGCGGCGCCGCGGCACCCGACACCTACTCGTGCAAGGTGGATACCGGCGCCTGGGCACCGTGCACCAGCCCCTTCACCACGGCCAGCCTCACCGATGGCACTCACTCATTCCAGGCGGCGCTCACGGATGAGGCCGGCAACATCGGCCCTGCGACCACCTACTCATGGTTGGTCGATACCGCGGCACCCACCACGGCGCCGACGATCATCAGCGGTCCCGGTGCGTACAGCAAGGACCTCACCCCGTCGGTTGTATTTGCGGGCGCCGGAGTGGGCGACACCTACGTGTGCGCCATGGACTCCGGCGCATACGGCGCCTGTACGAGCCCGTACACGTCGGCACAGCTGCCCAGCGGCTCGCACACGTTCCACGTGGCGCTGGTCGACGCTGCGGGCAACCGCGGGCCTGACGCCACGCGCACGTGGATCTCCATCACCGACCCGCCCGCGACCATTCCGGCGATCACGTCTGGCCCCAATGGCGCCACCAGCGACACGACCCCGAGCTGGGCATTTACTGGTGCAGGTGCCAACGAGACCTACGAGTGCCAGATCGACGGCGACCCGTTCAGTGCGTGCACCAGCCCGTTCACCTCGTCACGTCTCGCGGATGGCCCGCACGTGTTTGAAGTACGCACCGTCGACCAGGCTGGCAACGGCGGCACCCCGCTTACCCGCACCATCACGGTAGATACCGCAGCGCCCGGCGACCCGTCGGTGTCGGGTGCACCGTCGGGTGCCACCAGCGCCACCAGCGTGAGCGTGAACATGTCGGGTGAGCCCGGCGCCACCTTCGAGTGCAAGCTCGACTCCGGCAACTGGGCGCCATGCACCGCGCCGTTCACCGCGAGTGGGCTTGGCGACGGTACCCACACACTTGAGATGCGCGCGATTGATGCTGCCGGGAATGTGAGTGGTGTGGTCACCAGCACCTGGACCGTCGATACCGCTGCGCCGGCTGCGCCGACGGTCGACAACCGTCCCGTGAGCCCCACCAGCCAGACCACCGCCAGCCTCACGCTTACCCCGGCTGAGTCCGGCAACACATTCGAGTGCCAGATCGACGGCAGCAGCTGGGCACCCTGCACCAGCCCGCTTGCGCTCTCGGGGCTCGCCAACGGATCGCACGTAGTGAACGTGCGCGCGCTCGACGCCGCCGGCAACGCCAGCACCCCGGTCAACATCACCTGGACGGTCGACACCGTGGCGCCGGCATCGGCCCCCGGTATTGCGGGCCTGCCCACCACCATCACCGCGAACACGGGAATCTCGGCCACGCTCACGGGCGAGCCGGAGACCACGTTCCAGTGCCGTGTCGATGGCGACGGCTGGAGCACCTGCACCAGTCCAGTCACACGCAGCGGCCTCGCCGATGGCACGCACGTGCTCGAGGCCCGTCTTCTCGACGCCGCGGGTAACGCAGGCCCTGTGGCGCGCCAGCTGTGGACCATCGACACCGCACCGCCTGCCGACCCGCCGGCGGTGGGCGACGCGCCTGCGGTCACGGCCAACAGCACGCCCGCGTTCACCTTCACGGGCGACGGCACCACCACCTTTCAGTGCCAGATTGATGGCGGAGGCTGGGTCGCATGTACGAGCCCCTTCACCACCGACCCGCTCATCGACGGCGTGCACACCATCCAGATGCGTCAGGTAGATGCCGCGGGCAACCTTGGCCCTGCCAGCATCACCACCTTTACGGTCGACACCAACGCGCCCGCCGAGGTGGGTGTGTCGGGCATCCCGACGAGCCCCACCAACGCAACGTCGTCCACCCTCACATTCACCACCGAGCCGGATGCGGTGCTCGAGTGTGCGGTGGACGGGGGCGCGTGGCAGAGTCCATGCCCGTTCAACCCGCTCACGCTGTCGGCCCTCGCCCAGGGCTCGCACGAGGTGGTGGTGCGCCAGCACGACACGGCGAGCCCGCCCAACTACTCCTACGAGACGGCCATCCGCTGGATGGTGGACACCACTGCGCCGCTGGCCCCTGGTACCGCCCCGCGTCCGGCAGACCCCACCAACAACCCCAACGCAAGCATCGGCATCACCAGTGAGCCCAACACGGTCACCGAGTGCCGCTTCCTTGGCGGCGCCTGGCAGCCCTGCGCCAACCCGGTCACCTACGCGGGTCTGGCTGACGGCGCGTACGTGCTTGAGGTGCGCAGCACTGATGCCGCCGGCAACGCCAGCGCAACGTCGACGGTGCGCTGGGCCGTTGACACCACTCCGCCCTCAGGCAGCGCCGTGATCACCTCGGGCCCGAGCAACCCGTCGTCCTCGTCGGTGGCCAACTTCACCTTCACGCTCGGCAGTGACGGCGCATCGGCCCAGTGCTCGCTCGATGGCGCCACGTGGGCCGCCTGCACGTCGCCGACCACGTTCAGCGGCATTGCCCCGGGCAACCACGCCCTGCGGGTACGAATTCTTGATGCCGCGAACAACGTTGGCGCCAGCATCACCACGGCCAACTGGGAGATGTTCGTACCGTCCAACCCACCACCGGGGACGGCTGGCGTGCGCATCAACGCAGGTGCCGCCTATGCCACAAGCCGTTTGGCTATCGCCGACATCATCTGGACTGCGGGTACGCGGTACATCGAGCTGGCCAACCAGGCCAACTTCTCCGACGCCGTGCGCAGTCCCATCTCCACGCAGGAGGCCTGGATGCTGGCCGGTGGTGCCGCGGGTACGCGCACCGTGCACTTCCGGTTCCTTGATTCGGCTGGCACGGTCACGTCCACCGGGTCCACCTCAATCGTGCTCGACGCCGACCCGCCGGTCGTTGCTGACATCGCCCTCACCCGTGGTGCCGGCGACGTGGTCACCGTCACACCGACCATTAACGATGCGGGCAGTGGTTTCGACGCATGGCAGGCCACCACCGATACAAGCAACCCGGGCGCCAGGCTGGCTGGGTCACGCGCCAGCACGACTGTTACCGCGCCTGGCGGCCAGACGGTATACGTGCGAGGTATTGACCGCGCCGGCAACGTGTCGGCCTGGTCCAGTGCCGTGGTGCCCATGCCCCCGGCCCCGGCGACCGCCCCTGCGCAAGCGACCGCCCCTGCGCAAGCGACCATCGTGCTCACCGGTACCTCGGTGAACAACGCGGGCGACGCCGTGGTGGGCACCACCTGTCGCAGCGTGAGCGGCCCGTGCCAGATCAAGGTGATCGTGTTGATCAATGGTTCGCCGGTGAGCACCACCGACGGTGAGGTGGCCAGCGGTGCCAGCAAGTCGCTATCGGCCAAGCTGCCAGCGACCCTGCAGCGCCAGCTGGCACGCAAGGGCACCATCAAGGCCACCGTGCGCAGCGAGGTGACCAGCGACGGCACCACCAGCATTGTCAATACCCCGATCACGCTGGTGGCACCCGATGCCAAGCAGGTGGTGCAGGCGCGCGCCGCAGCGATCAAGGGATCGAGCGACACGCTTACTGTTGCCGCGCAATGCAAGGGCACGTTGGCTGCCCGCTGCCGCGCCACGGTGAATCTGGAGCTGCTGGGCACGGGTAGTGGCCGCCGCGCCGCAAACCAGGTGACGTCGGTGGGGAAGGCCCGCATGGAGGGCGCCTCCGGCACCCGTCTTGGAGCCAAGATCGTGCTTACTGCAACGGGTCGCCGACTTCTCAAGAAGTACGGCACCGTGCGCGTGCG
Organism: uncultured Actinomycetes bacterium; assembly: GCA_903943955.1. GTDB lineage: Bacteria > Actinomycetota > Thermoleophilia > Miltoncostaeales > Miltoncostaeaceae > SYFI01. The sequence goes on along the minus strand of CAJAPZ010000095.1, from coordinate 12,479 downwards.
GCCGGTCATCAGCATCTCCGGCAAGAAGTTCCCCGGTCCGGTGGTATTGCTGGGCGGTATGAGCGCGGGCGACTGGATTCGCGCAGTGCTCGCAGAGATCAACCGCCGTGGCGAGGCCCGTGCCGACCTCAACGCGATCCTCGATTACGTGGAGGCCGGCACCATGACCCCGCAGGCCGGTGCCGCCGCCATCGAGAAGGACATCCAGCCGGCCCGCGCCGATACCCTCGCGCGCCTACGCGCCCTTGCGCCACCACCAGCCCGTCTCGCCCGCGTGCGCACCGAGGTGCTTGAGGCCTTCGTGGTGTCACTGGCCGCAGACACGGCAACGGCGGCGCACCTGCGTGCCGGAGGCAAGCCGACCAACGACCCGAACTCACACCTGCACGTTCGGGCGACTGACATCAAGACGAAGATGCTGGCGGACATCGCAGTTGCCGCGAAGCCGCTCGGCATCACAGTGCCGCCAGCGCGCAACCTCTGGCCCTAGCTCAGGGTCAATCCAGGCGGGTGAACGCCTCGACTTTCGCGGCTTCGCCAACCACGAGAAGCTCATCGTCGACCTCGATGACGGTCTCTGCTGTTGCCGGTGTGTAGTCGCCGCCCGGCTTCTTCACACACACCACAGTGACGTCGTGGCGGCTGCGGATACCGGCCTCCGCAAGACCCTTTCCGGACACGCTCGGCGGCACCGTCGTCTCGGCCATGGCGAAGCGGGGATCGAGCATGACGAAGTCAAGGGCCCGCCCCACAAGAGCGTGGGCCACGCGATCGCCCATGTCGCGCTCCGGGTAAATCACGCGGTGTGCGCCGATGCGTTCGAGAATGGCCCCGTGACGGCTGGTCACCGCCTTGGCCCACACCCGTGGCACGCCGATCTCGAGCATCACCGACGCGGCGAGAATGCTCGCCTCGATGTCGCTCCCCATCGCGATCAGCGCGGTGCCCACATCCCCGGCACCGACCTGCCGCATGGCGTCGAGATCGGCGCCGTTTGCCTGCACCACCTGGCCCAGCAGGTTCATGTGGTGCTGCACACGGGCGTCGCTGGCATCCACACCGATGACCTCCTGCCCGAGCGCCACGAGGCCCTCTGCCGCGGCCGACCCGAACCGGCCGAGTCCGATCACTATGAAATCTGCGCGCTTAGCCAACTATGGGCCTTTCCTCGGGGTAGTGGTACGACGCGCTGCGCTCGCGCAGCACCAGTGACGCGCCCAGCACCTGGGGGCCAAGGCGTCCCAGGATCATCAGCACGATCAGGATGGCATCCCCGGCAACCGGAAGCGACGAGGTGATGCCCGTGGACAACCCCGTGGTCGAGAGCGCCGAGGTGACCTCGAACAGCGACTGCTCAAGGCCGAATTCGGTGAGCGACACCATCAGCAGCGTGCCGAGCGCGATGAGGCTGGTGAACACCACCGTCACGGCGAGCGCCACGCGGATTGCTGCACCCGGAAGCCTGCGGCCGAGCAACTGCACCTCGCGATCGCCACGCAGTGACGCGATGGTGGCGATGGCGAGCACCAGCATGGTTGTGACCTTGATGCCGCCTGACGTCGACACGCTGCCCGCGCCGATGAACATGAGGAAGTCGGTGATCATGAGCGATTCGGGCTTCATCTGCGCGTAGTCCACGCTGTTGAACCCGGCGGTGCGGGGAGAGATGCCCTGGAACCCGCCGTTCAGGATCTTGTCGCCCACGCCCATTGGTCCGAGCGTTCCCGGGTTGCCCCACTCAAACAGCAGCACCAGGCCGATGCCGAGCACCAGTAGTACCGCGGTGCCGATCAGTGTGAGGCGTGTGTGCAGGCTGAACCGGTGCACGCGGTCGTGTGTGCGCCGGCGCCGGATGATCTCGCTCCACACCGGTAGCCCCAGGCCGCCCGCAATGATGGCCACTGACAGCGCTCCGAGGATGACCCAGTCGTCGGAGAACGACATGAAGTTGTCCTGAAACAGGGCGAAGCCGGCGTTGTTGAACGCGGTGACCGAGTGGAACACGCCGTACCAGAGCGCCCGCCCAAACCCCTCACCCAGTGACAGGAACCGCAGAAACAGCACCAGCGCGACCAACGACTCGATGATGGCGGTGAGAATGGCCACACCGACCAGGATGCTGCGCACCTCGCCGGGCGCGATGAGCCCCTGCTCTGCCTGCGCCGCCTGACGCCGCCTCAGGCCGAGGCGTCCGCTGATGATGAGCACGAGGATGGCCGTGAAGGTCATCACGCCCAGGCCACCCAGTTGGCACAGCACGAGGATGACCGCCTCGCCGAAGCCACTCCAATAGCTGGCGGTATCGACCACCGACAGCCCGGTAACGGTAACGGCGCTGGTGGCGGTGAAAAAGGCATCGCCGATGGCCGCCGGCCCTGGGGCCGAGGTGCTGATGGGCAGCATCAGCAGGAGCGTTCCCCCCGCGATGAACGCGAGAAACGCCAGCGCAACCGATTGCGCCGGGCGAAGGCGGGCAAGCGGACGGCTGCTCATGCGCTTAGTGCCAGAGCGAGTGGCAGGAGCCCAGTGCGCGCGGGTGTGGTGTCGGGGTCCGGCGGAGTCGTCACGGGCGCAACTCTTGCATGCGTACGCGTACCATCACGGCGTGAGCCACCTCACCTCCCTCATGCACAAGGGCCATGCGGTTGACCGCAAGGCGCTCAAGCACCTCCTCGGGCGCGTGCTCGTGTACGTGCTCATGCTCTTCATCGTGGTGGCCATCATCAAGTTGGTGCCGCGCATCTGGAAGGACGTGAGCGAGGGCAACCCGCTGTATGTGGCGCTTGCCATCCCATTCGAGATCCTCTCTATCGCGGGTTACGTGCTGCTGTTCTGGGCCGTGTACGGGGCCGCTGCGAAGCGGAAGGATCAGGGCGCCGACGCCGCCCGCCCGTTGACACTGAAAGAGAGCATGCAGCTCACCACCAGCCGCCTGGCGCTGGGTGACACGCTGCCAGGCGGTGGCGCAAGCGGGTTCGCCGTGCAGTTCTGGGCGCTCAGCCGTGCCGGGTTCAGCGCCGCGCAGATCTCGCGCACCACCACGGCGTTTCTAGTGCTCAGTAACACCGTTATGACCGTGATGATCTTCGTCCTCGGTGTCCTGATCGGTGCAGGCATCACGCAGGGGCACCTGCATCCGGCCATCACCTGGACTTCCGCTGGCGCTGCCCTTGCCCTCATCATCACCCTGTTGCTATTCGCAAAGAAGGGCGCGCACTTCGAGCCACCACCCCCCGATGCCACGCCGCCGCATACCGGGAAGCACGCCAAGTGGCGCAACATGCTCTGGTCAGTCACCGTGCGTCTGCCCCCCGGTGCGAATGACGCCATGCACATCATCCGCCGGCCCTACGCCATCATCGGCATGCTCGCCAACCCAGGCTTTGACTTCTGCGCGTTCTACCTGGGTTACGCCGCCGTGGGCGATCCGCTTCCGCTCAGCATCATGCTGATGGCGTACTTCATCGGTCAGGTGGGGTCACTCATTCCTCTGCCCGGTGGAATCGGTGGGGTACAAGGCCTGGCCATCGGAGTTCTCATCGCCGGTGGCGCCCCGGGGGCCACCGCTACTGCCGGCGTGCTGGTGTGGACCGGCGTCGCGCTTGGCACGCAGATTGTGTGGGGCTTCTGGCAGTACTGGGGTCTGCGCAAGAGCATGAAGACGTGGCAGGCAGAGGGCGATCACCCCTCGGCGACCGCCTAGGCCGTCTGTACCGACCCCGGGTCAGTGGGGGGCCACACCACCCGCGGGTGGTGCGACGTTCTTCGGTGCCAGCAGTGCGATGAGGCCACCGAGAAACAGCACTCCGGCACCCACCAGCACGGCGGGGTTGAGGCCATCCACGAATGCCTGCCCGCTGCTGTACGACCCCGCGCCGGTAAAGATCGCGGTCATCACCGCGATGCCCAGCGCACCACCGACCTCGCGCACGGTGTTGTTGGCGCCCGATGCCTTGCCGATGTCCTGCTCGGGTACGGACCCGATGAGCATGTTCGAGACCGGTGCGAACACCAGCGCCATGCCGAACCCGGCGAGCAGGAAGCCGCCCACCAGTCCGCCGTACGAGATGTCGGGCGTGATGGTGAGCCCCATCCACAGGAACCCGGCGGTCATGATGAACAAGCCCGATGCCATGAGCGGTCGTGACCCGATGCGGTCGCTGTACGCGCCGGCAAGTGGTGCGATGAACATGGGCATGATCGTCCACGGCAGCACTTTCAGACCTGCATCAAATGCGCCGTCGCCCTGCACCGTCTGAAGGAACTGCGCGAGAAAGAACACCGCCCCGAACATGCCGAAGTACAGGCACACCGACACGGAGTTGGCAACGGCAAAGCCGCGGATGCGAAACAGGCGAAGCGGCAGCATGGGGTACTTCGCGCGCGTTTCCCACCACAGGAAGAGCGCGAGAAACACCACTCCCCCGATAAACGTGGTGAGGATCTGCGGCGACCCCCACCCGACCTCGTTGCCGCGCACGATCCCGTACACCAACCCAAACAGGCCGACGGCCACCAGCACCAGGCCGCCCAGATCCAGGTGGCGGTCGGGGCCATACGACTCCCGCAGCTTCCAGAGTGCGATGGGGGCGAGGATGAGACCGATGGGCACGTTCACCCAGAAAATCCAGTGCCACGACAGGGCGTCCACCAGACCGCCACCGACCAGAGGCCCGGCGGCGACGGCGAGCCCACTGATTCCCGACCAGATGCCAATGGCCAGCCCCCGCTTGCCCGGAGGGAAGGCGTCGGCGAGCAGGGTGAGCGACAGGGGCATCACCGGAGCGGCACCCAGCCCCTGCATCACGCGGAAGAAGATGAGCGAGTTGATGTCCGGGGCCAGCGCGCAGCCAGCGGATGCCAGCGCGAAGATCGTGATGCCGATGGCGAACACACGCCGCCGCCCGAAACGGTCGCCAAGCGCCGCGCCCGTGAGCAGCAGGGCTGCGAAAGCCAGCGTGTAGGCGTTTACCACCCAGCCGAGCGTGGTCACCGAGGCGCCAAGGTCAAGACGCATGGTCGGCAGCGCGGTGGTGACCACCAGGTTGTCGAGCACCACCATGAAAAGGGCGAGGCCGGTGATGACAAGCGCCCAGATCTGGGCGCTCTTGGATCCGGCATTTGGGGGGTCGATGGCGTGCGGGTGTGTCGTCATTACGGTCAATCTAGGCGCCGCCGCGGGCGTACCGTTGCCGCATCTGCATCAGCCTCGATGCTGTATCGTTGCGCCCGCAACTAACAGACCGGCGACTGCCGGTGAGATCTTATTTCGGGAGGAACCCCATGGCCGACGGTGTCAGCATTGAGATCAAGGACGGCGGCCCCGCCGTCATCAGCGGTGAGTTCACCGTCACCGGTGCAGACGGCAACGTGATTGAGGGGCTCAACCCCGTGATTGCCATCTGCCGCTGTGGCAAGAGCCAGAACCAGCCGTTCTGCGACGGATCGCACTCGCAGGGCTGAGCACGTGCCTAAGTGAGTGTTTGAAGGGCCCGGGAATCCGGGCCCTTCGTATTTCTAGGCTGAGTGCGTGAGCGAGGCGAGCGAGGTGAGGCCCTCGGCGGCCACCATGGCCGTGCCGATCTCGTCCGGGTCGCTCACGGTGATCTCCTCGTGCAGCACCGCATGGGCCAAGGAGAGTGCTGCCTCGATCGCCCGGAGGTGATCGGCGGTGAGCATCACGACGACAGCCTCGTCATGATCGCGCTGAGTGTGTTCCATGATCGCCATGTACCCAATGATTGCGCGGCCTCCTGCCATTGTCAGGGGGGATCGGTATCACTGTGACGTCAGCTTCACATGTCCGAATCGTCACGAATCCCGTAGGGTCGGGGCATGAGCATTCGACGCGAATTCGGTAGCACGGGGCTTGAGGTTTCTCCCTTGTGTCTTGGTGGCAACGTCTTTGGCTGGACGTGCGACGAGCAGGCCTCGTTCGCCGTTCTCGACGCCTACGTGGAGGCCGGCGGCAACTTCATCGACACCGCCACCGTCTACTCCACATGGGTACCCGGCAACGTGGGCGGTGAGTCGGAGGCCGTCATCGGCCGCTGGCTGAAGGCGCGCGGTAATCGTGCCGACCTAGTCATCGCCACGAAGGTGGGGTACCCAGGTGACCCGCACATGCGTGCCGGGCTCGACCGCGCGAACATCCGTGAGGGCATTGAGGGGTCGCTCAATCGTCTGGGCATTGAGCAGGTCGACCTGTACTACGCCCACAAGGACGACCCGGCAACGCCGCTTGACGAGACCATGGGCGTGCTGAGCGAGCTGGTGGACGAGGGTCTGGTGCGCACGCTGGCAGCCAGCAACTACTCCGCCGGGCGCCTGGCGGAGGCAATCGATGTGAGCGACACGCACGCACTCGCGCGCTTTGAGGGATATCAGCCGCACTTCAATCTTCTGGAGCGCGCCGAGTTGGAGGGCGACGCCGAGGAGGTGTGTGTGCGTGAGGGTCTGGGCGTAGCGCCGTACTTCACCCTGGCTCGCGGGTTTCTCACCGGCAAGTACCGGCAGGGGCAGGATCTTCCCGCCACCCCCCGCGCTGGGGGCATCGCGAACGAGTACCTCAACGACCGCGGGTGGGCACTGGTCGCCGTGCTCGACGAGGTCGCAGCCGCGCACGGAGCCACCCCGGCCCAGGTGGCGCTTGCATGGCTCATGCAGCGCCCCAGCATCAGTTGCGCCATCGCCAGCGCAACGTCGCCTGATCAGGTGGCCGAGATCATGGGCGCCGTGGGGCTCGAGCTCACCGACGCTGAGTGGGCAAAGCTGGACGCCGCAGGGCGATGAGCACCGGGTCGGCTGAGACGCAGGAGCAGGCACCTCTCACCGTGCAGGTGTGGAGCGACTACATATGCCCGTTCTGCCACATCGGTCGCGAGCGGGTCACGTACCTGGAGCGCGAATACGGCGCCCAGGTGCAGTGGCTTCCGTTTGATCTGCATCCCGAGTACCCCGATGAGGGGATCCTGCGCGTGTCGCTGGTGGCCACCTACGGGCAGGAGGCCATTGACCGGGTGGCGGCATTGGCCGAGGCGTCGGGGCTCCCACATAACCCCAACCCGGATGTCGTTCCGCGCAGCCGAAAGGCGCTTGAGCTGGCCGAGTGGTCGCGCGCATACGGTGCAGACACGCACCGGCGAATGCATGACGCCCTGATGGATGCCTACTGGCGTGACGGCCGCGACATCGGCGATTGGGCGGTACTCGAGGACGTCGCACACAGCGTGGGGCTCGACGGAATGGTGGGTCGGCGGGCGGTGCAGCACGGGGCATTTGTTCCGGTGGTGGACGATTCCACCACTTGGGCGCACTCAGCCGGCATCACCGGTGTTCCTGCGATGGTGCTGAATGGACGACTCCTGGTGAGCGGTGTCGTGCCGCATGAGGAACTCGACGATGCCGTGCGCGCAGTTCGCGAGGCCGACCCGGTTGAGGGCTGAGACCCCCCGGGAGACCGCTCTGCAAGGGATATTCCAGCCCTCCGTACTTTTCCACGGAGGCCGTGTGGTCCCGCCGCTCGGGCCCCGCGGCAGCAGACGCACCCGATGGGGCGTTGACGGGGCCTCCCCGGTCATGTACCAATCCCCATCCTCCCGCGCAGGGTGCCTCCCGGCATACCTCGCCCGGTAGTGCATTCCGTATATGAATATTCGTCCGACACCCACCTCGAAGATGCCCTCCGGCGGACTCACCGCTGAGCATCCCCGGGTGGCGCGCGCCTAACGGCGCGGGCCCGGGAATGGCAGATCCGGAGACGTTGATGGCCGATACCGACACGCCGCGCATTGTGGTGGGAGTTCCCAAGGAAGAGCGCGCGGGCGAAACCCGCGTGGCGCTCAGCCCCACGGCGCTTCCCCAACTCACCAAGGCCGGGTTCGACATCGTGATCGAGTCAGGAGCAGGCGACGCCGCCGGCTATCCCGACTCGACCTTCACCGACCGGGGTGCCCGGATCGGCTCACGCGACGACGTGTTTGCTGCCGACATCGTGGTGCAGGTAAACGTGATGGGCGCAGATGCCGCGAGCGCCGACCTGGCGCGGTTGCGCGAGGGGCTGATCGTGGTGGGTGCCGTGGCACCGTTCGCCCGTCCCGAGCTGGTGAAGGCCGTCGCCGGCACGGGCGCAGTGCTCTACGCGCTGGAGATGGTGCCCCGCACCACCCGCGCGCAGTCGATGGACATTCTCTCCTCGCAGGCCGCCGTTGCCGGATACAAGGCCGTGCTGCTGGCGGCCAATGAGCTTCCCAAGATGTTCCCGCTGCTCACCACTGCCGCGGGCACCATCGCGCCAGCCAAGGTATTTATCGTTGGAGCCGGTGTGGCCGGCCTGGGCGCCATCGCCACCGCGCGCCGTCTGGGCGCCCTGGTGGAAGCCTACGACGTGCGCCCGGCTGCCCGCGAGGAGGTGCAGTCGCTCGGTGCCCGGTTTGTGGAGCTGCCCCTGGAGACTGACCAGGAGGAGGGCTCGGGCGGTTACGCCACGCAGCTCTCCGATGAGGCCATTAAGAAGCAGCAGGAGCTGATGGCCAAGACTGTTGCGGCGAGCGATGTCATCATCACCACCGCGCAGGTGCAGGGCACCACGGCGCCGCAGATCATCACGACCGAGATGATCAAGGGGATGGGCGCCGGGTCGGTCATCATCGACCTGGCCGCCGAGCAGGGCGGCAACTGTGAGCCCACCGTTGCCGGCGAGACCGTTGACATTGACGGCGTGAAGGTGATTGGCGTGGTGAACCTGCCCGGCCAGATCCCGGTGCATGCCAGTCAGCTGTTTGGCAAGAACGTGGCCAACTTCCTCTGTCTGATGGTGGTGGATGGCGCGATCGATCTGGATGTGGATGACGACGTCATCCGGCAGAGCGTTGTCGCCCGTGGTGGCGATGTGGTCAACAATCGCGTGCGTGAGGCCCTGGGCCTTGTGCCGCTTCCAGAGCCCGAGCCGCCGGCCCCTGCGCCTGCGCCCGATGCCGAGTCTGAGTCCCCTGAGGAGGCTGCCAAGTGAACGTCAGTACCGAGTTCATCATCACGGGGCTTTTCGTCTTCGCCCTTGCCGGCTTCCTCGGCTTCGAGACGATCCGCCGGGTCCCGCGCCTGCTCCACACGCCCCTGATGGCGCTTACCAACGCGCTGTCGGCCATCTCTCTGGTGGGCTCATTGGTGGTGCTGGGTCGCCAGTACTCCACCTACGCGACCATTCTGGGATTCATCGCGGTGGTGGCTTCCACTATCAACGTGGTCGGCGGCTTCCTCATCACCGACAAGATGCTGCGCATGTTCAAGACGCGTCAGCAGAAGCCCAAGAAGGTCGCTGAGGCGGAGGTCGGTTCGTGACCGATGCCGTGCATTACTTCCTTGACCCGAGCAGCACACGCGCGGTGATCATCGGGCTGCTGTACCTGGCCGGTGCCATCGGCTTTGTGCTGTCGCTCAAGTGGATGTCCGACGCGAAGACCTCGCGCAAGGGCATTTTCGCGGGCGAGATGGGATTCCTCCTGGCGGTGATCGGCACGCTGGTCATGCCGGGAATCACCAGCACCGGGTACATCTACATCGCCATCGCGCTGCTGATCGGTGCAGCCATCGGTGTACCGCTGGGCCTGCTCGTTCCCATGACCGCCATGCCCCAGCGCATCGCGCTGTCGCACGCCTTTGGCGCCCTCGCCGCCGGCCTGGTGGGAATTGTGGAGTTCTACAACTACACGCCCGAGATCAGCGGCTTTGTGATGGCCGTGCTGGGAATCGAAATCGTGCTGGGGTGCCTGGTGTTCACGGGCTCGCTCATGGCGGCCGGAAAGCTGCAGGAGATCCTGCCGCAGCGGCCGTTTGTGTACCCGGGACAGATCTTCGTCAACTTCGGCGTGCTGGGTGTGGCCATCGGCTTTATCGTCGCCCTGGTCATCAACCCGGGCCTTACGTGGGCCATCCCGATCATCATCGTGTGTGGCCTGGTGTTCGGTGTGTTCCTCATCATCCCCATCGGCGGCGCGGATATGCCCACCGTCATCGCGCTGCTCAATGCGTACGCCGGTATCTCGGCTGCACTGCTGGGCTTTGTGCTCTCAAACAACCTGCTGATCGTCGCGGGTGCGCTCGACGGAATGTCGGGCCTCATCCTGGCCATCGTCATGTGCCGCGCCATGAACCGCTCGTTCAGCAATGTGCTGTTTGGCGCCTTTGGACAGCTTGAGGAGGGCACGGGCGAGCACGGTGAGATGGGGTCCATCCGCACCGCGTCATACGACGAGGCCGGCGACATCCTCAAGAACTCGCGGTTGGTGGTCATCGTGCCGGGGTACGGCATGGCGGTGGCGCAGGCACAGCACAAGGTGCGCGAGCTGGCCGACACGCTGGCGGCGGAGGGCGTTGAGGTGAAGTACGCCATCCACCCGGTGGCGGGTCGTATGCCTGGGCATATGAACGTGCTCTTGGCCGAGGCCCAGGTGCCGTACGACCAGCTGCTGGACATGGAGGAGATCAACCCCGAGTTCCCGCAGGTGGATGTGGTGCTCGTGCTCGGCGCCAACGACGTGGTCAACCCATCGGCCCGTCACATGAAGAGCAGCCCCATCTACGGCATGCCCATCCTCGACGTGGACAAGGCCGCGTGCGTGATGGTCGTGAAGCGATCCATGCGCCCGGGCTTTGCCGGTGTGGAGAACGAGTTGTTCTTCAACGAGAAGACGCTCATGGTGTTTGGCGACGCCAAGGACGTGATGGGCGAGCTCATCACTGAGGTGTCGGGCAACCGGGACAGCATCAACGTCTAAGTGGTGTGATGGGCACCCGCCGCGTGTACTCGTACTCGAGCACGCGGCGGGTACACCGGCTCACCGCGGCGCCCGCCATTTCCCCGATGGCATCGGGCGATCCTGAGTATTGAGGCGAACACCATTCCGGGCGCCTGAGTCCTCCCGCGTGCGACACTGGTCGCGACGTAGTCTCGTAGGCTTGATCCCCTTCCCCCTGAGCCGAGAACCGCTCCGCTGGATCGATGATTCGGCGTGATCGCGGCAACGTCATCCCTTCACCCGATTCCCATAAGGGAGCGACCTATGAGTGAAATTCAAGGCAACCGCCGAAGGCTGCGGACGTCGGTAATTCCTGTCGCAGTTCTGGGGCTCACGGGCCTGGGTGCCATCGCCGGGACCGCTGTCGCCCAGACGACCACCACGCCTGCCGCTGCATCTGCGCCGATGAAGGTCTACGACTATCCCTACTGCGAGCTGATTCCCGACACGGTGGCAAACGGAATCATCACCGAGCACGTGTTCAACACGCTCGGCTTCAACACATGCCCCACGTCGTCATTCAGCACGATCACCGAGCAGAATGTGGTCGACGCCTATAACGCGGCGTACCCGCCTACAGCGGGAGCAGCCCCCGCGACATCGGCCACCATCAACGGCCGTCGTCACTGGGTGATGGACACCATTCAGTCCACGGGCGGCGTCACCGGATCAACCGACACCCTCACGGTGAATGGAATGGAGTTGGGTCTCAAAGCCCAGCTGCAGGTGGCTGTGGGTGCCCCGACCGTCGGGACCGTTCCCTACGTGGCGACCACCGTTTCGCGCGACACCGTGTACGTGTTCAACCGAGGGCACCGCATCTTTGAGCTGATTGCCCCGAACAAGCAGGTGTTCGTGATGCAGTCGTACAGCCAGCAGGTGAGTTCTAAGCTCAGGATGAAGACGCTGCGCTACATCGGCCCGAAGAATCAGCTCCCAACCGGCTGGAAGTACCGGTCACGGGTGCTGACCAAGAACCTCACGCTCACAGCGGCGGGCACGACCCAGATCGTGAACGACCACTTCCTGAACACGTTCCAGGTGAATCCGGCGGCGAAGCGCTAGCCAACCTCTGTGCGGAGCACCCGTCCTTCGGGGCGGGTGCCATCCGTGCCGAGCCTGGGCGACGTTAGGAAAAACACGCTTCTCCTCTGCAGACCCACGGGCCTTCACCAAGTAGGTGACACTTGAGCTCGCCCCTCACGGCATTCGGGTGAACGCCGTGGCTCCCGGTGGCGTGCTCACCTCGGGTCCTGAGGAGGTGGGCGGGAGCTCCAATGAGGCGGTGGTGGCATTCAGCGTCCGGATTCCCGAGGGCCGGATGCGTGACCCCGATGACATCGCCAGGGCGGTGTTGTTTCTGGCATCCGGCATGTCGAGCTGCATGATCGGTACCCAGATGGTGGTGGACGGCGGAGTACTGCTGGCGTAGCAAGGAGTACTCCGCGGATTCCGTCACAGTTCGCGCAACCGATGCCATGGTGACTGACCCCCCCAGAGCAAGACCCAATTGGACGCCGCGCCCCACCCCGCTGAGCGATCCGACCCTCATCGCCCTTCTGTGCCCTTTTGTGACAGCGACTGACCCCACCCGGGGACTGACCCCACCCGGGGACTGACCCCACCCGGGGACTGACCCCACCCGGGGACTGACCCCACCCGGGGACTGACCCCGGTTGCCGG
>CAJAPZ010000094.1 GCA_903943955.1 uncultured Actinomycetes bacterium | reverse complement strand
GGGCTTGTGTTGTCGTCGGTTTGACGTAAACTCTCTGGTGATATGACGTCAGTTCGACGCAAAATCACCGTGCACCCCTCCTCGGCCATCGTCATCGGCGGCGGACTCGCGGGTATGTTCACCGCCCTGCGTATCGCCGCACACCATGATGTGGTGCTGGTGACCAAGGGCGCCATCGGTGAGGGCAGCACCGCCTGGGCCCAGGGCGGAATCGCCGCAGCCGTCGGGGCCGACGACACCGTGGCTGCCCATGTACTGGACACGCTCGAGGCCGGTGCAGGCCTGGTTGACCCCGACGTGGCCCGTGCGGTGTGTACCGACGGGCCTGCGCGTATCGCCGATCTGGCAGCGCTGGGCGTGGCATTCGATCGCACCGGCGATTACCTGGCCCTCGCGCGCGAGGGCGCACACTCGCGCTCGCGAGTGGTGCACGCCGGCGGCGATGCGACCGGACGCCACGTCGCCGGTGCGCTGGTGGCCGCGGTCCGGGCCGAGCCACGCATCCGCGTCGCCGACCGCACCCGGGCCCTTGACCTCTTGATTGACGATCGCGGCATTCGCGGAGTCACACTCCGTGGCCCGGCCGGTGACGAGAGGCTTTTTACCCGTGTGGTCGTACTCGCCACTGGTGGGGCTGGCCATATGTTCAGTCGCACCACCAACCCACTGGGTGCGACGGCCGATGGACCCGCACTCGCCCGTCGGGCTGGGGCCGCATTGGCCGATATGGAGATGGTCCAGTTCCACCCCACCGCACTCGCCGTGGGTGCGAGCCCGCTCCCTCTGGTGAGCGAGGCGGTGCGTGGTGCCGGTGGCGTGCTGCGCGATGTGCATGGCCGCGCGGTGATGGACGGCGTGCACCCCCTGGGCGATCTGGGTCCACGCGATGTCGTGGCCCGCGAGGTATGGCGCCGCGCCCGCGATACCGGCGCCGACGTGGTGATGGATCTCAGTCACCTGGATCCCGCCAAGGTGCACGCCCGCTTTCCCGCCGTCGCGGCGCTGTGCGCCGCACACGGCATCGACCTGGCGCGTGACCCGGTACCGGTGACTCCCGCAGCGCACTACGCCATGGGCGGCATTCTCACCGATCTGGCGGGGCGCAGCACGGTTCCCGGCCTGTGGGCGGTGGGCGAGTGCGCGGCCACTGGCCTGCACGGGGCAAACCGTTTGGCATCCAACAGCCTGCTCGAGGCCGTGGCACTGGCCGAGCGGGCTGCCGCCGACGTCGTGGCGGGTGGCGGCCCGGCACCCGGCCCGCGTGCTGAGCCGGTCGCGGCAATCACCGGTCATGCCGATTCAGAGCGCGTACGCAATGAGGTAGGCCTGCTGATGTGGCACGGCTGTGGCCTTGAGCGCGATGCCCATGAGCTCGGCAACACGCTCGATGCGCTCCACGCGGTACCCGCTCCCGCAGACCCCGAGGCCGCTGGCCTGCTGGAGATCGCACGGCTCACCGTACGTGCCGCCGCAGAGCGCGATGAGAGCCGCGGTGCGCATTTCCGTACCGACTTCGCATATTCCGACCCTGCCCGCGCGCATCGCATCGCCTGGGCGGGCGACCTTCCCCATCACCTCGACGCGGCCGGACATGGCCTCGCCACCACCATCACGGAGACAGCGTGAGCACCAGCGCACCGGCATGCAGCATTCCCCTGCCCGAGTCGACTGTTCCCGAGGCAGAGCTCATCGCCCGTGCCACGGCCGCCCGTGCGGCCCTCGGCGACCGCCTCGTCATCCTGGGCCACCACTACCAGAAGCATGAGGTCATCCGATTCGCCGACATCACCGGCGACTCGTTTCTGCTGGCCCGCCGGGGCGCCGAGGCGACCCAGGCAGATCTCGTGGTCTTTCTGGGCGTGTACTTCATGGCCGAGGCCGCGGATATCCTGTCGCAGCCGCACCAGCGCGTGATCCTTCCCGACCTGGGCGCGGGCTGCCATCTGGCCGAGTGTGCCGACATCTTCACGGTCAATGATGCGTGGCAGCAGATCACGGCACAGTTCCCCGACCGCACGATCGTGCCGCTCACCTATATGAACTCCGGCGCCGATCTGAAGGCCTTCGTGGGCCGCAACGGCGGCGCGGTGTGCACGTCGGGCAATGCCGAGCGCGCGTTCCGCTGGGCACGCGAGCAGGGCGACATGGTGTTCTTCTTCCCCGATGAGCACCTGGGCCGGAACACCGCCTGCCGTCTGGG
>CAJAPZ010000093.1 GCA_903943955.1 uncultured Actinomycetes bacterium | reverse complement strand
TGATCATCCTCATCATCGCGATCGTCTTCTATTGGATGCGGTTCGTGCTTCCCACCGAGCCCGATCCGTTTACCCGCGGTCCATGGGTTGCATCAGTCGCGGCCACTCGGGCTCGTATCGCGTGGGATGCTCCGACCGGCACGACCGTGACCGTGCGGGCCACCACACCCGATGGACGCACACTCACCGCGCGTGATGGCGTGCTCACCGGTCTGACTCCCGCTACGCGCTACGGCTGGGTTGCAAGTGTGGGCGACCAGGCGCGCGCCTTCGGATCAGTCACCACACCGCCCACCGCTGCCGGGGCACCGGTGCGCTTCATCACCTTTGGCGACTACGGGGCCGGAGGTGAGGATGAATGGGCTGTCGCCCGCGTCTCAGCCGCGCAGGCCCCCGCGTTCACCGCGTCCCTCGGCGACAACATCTATCTGGCCGCCGCGCCCGTGCTGTTCGACCGCAACCTGTTTCGCCCGCTCCGCCCGCTCTTGGCACAGGGGCCGCTGCTCGGGGTCGTGGGCGACCACGACACCCTCTGGGCTGGTGGCAAGGCGCTGGCTGACACGCTCGGCTGGCCGGCGGGCGGCGACCGCAGTGTGCAGCGCTACGGCCGCATTGCCCTCATCACCCTGGGAGTGGAGGCCAACCCCGACGACCTGCCATTCCTGCGCACGGCGCTGGCTGCCACCGCCGGGGCCGATGCCCGGTTCGTCATCGTCCACCGTCCGCCGGCAGCCAACAACCCCATCCTCCCGATGGTGCGCGCCGCACGGGTTGCAGCCGTCCTCAGCGGCCACAACCACCGATATGAGCGTCGCATCACCACTGGCGTGCTGTGCCTCACAGTGGGCACCGGTGGCGCCCCGCGATCTGACGGCGACGGGTTCACGCCGGTCAGCAGTGACGCCGTGCGCTCGCTGGCGGTGTTTGGCACCCTCCGCGTTGATGTTGCCAGCGGCACTGTCTCGTACGCGTTCATCGATGCCGCAGGCCGCACCCGTGATCGCTTCACCAGCCCTGCCCGGTGAGAACGCGGCGGATCATTCTCGTCGTGCTCGCCATTGCCGATGTGCTGGCACGGCTGGTGCTGGGGCTGCCGGCGGCATTTGGAGTGATGGGCGCAGTGGCCATCATCGGCGTGCCCATGTGCCTGGCCTTCATGGTGGCCGACGCCGTGCCATGGCAACGTGATCAATTCGTCGCATCTGCAGCGGGCCTGGTGGGCCTCCCCGTCGCACTGCTCATCCCCTCGTTCGGCTGGCTCGCCACGGTGGCCGTCGTCATCGCGCAGGTACTCGCTTGGGCCAGCGCTACACCGCCGGCGCGCGCACCACGATCTTGAGGGTGGCAGGCGCATAGCGCTCACACTTGCCCCAGTACACGCCGGCGGCCCCGAACGTACCGCGCACTTCAGATCCGGGCTGCACGACGAATGGGCCGATGTAGTGCGTGGTGGCACCATGGTTACGGATAAGGACGTCGTCCCCAGCCTGAATGACCACCCGGGTGTCGCCATCGCGCGTCAGCGATGTCGACGCGCCCTCGACCACCCAGTGGCCGCCGGTCTCGACCACGTCGATAACGGCGTCGGGCGGGGGGCCCTGCGTGGACCCCCACGCCGCGACGCCCACCATCCCGCCGGCGAGCGCGAGCCCGCCGGCGATGATGGCGATATGGCGACGTGCGGCCACTACTCCACCGCGGTGGCCGTCACCTTGACGGCACCCATTTTCTTGAACGTGAGCGTGATCGGCACCTTCTGTCCCACAGTGATGGGCGACTTCAGACCCATCAGCATGATGTGGTAGCCACCAGGCTTCAGCACCAGAGTCGCTCCCTTTGCGACCACGATCTGCTTTACCTCACGCATGCCCATGCTGCCGTCAACCATCACGGTCTCGTGCAGCTCGGCCATACCGATGCTCATCGGGACCGCCACCTTGGTGAGCGTGTCCGACGTGCCCGTGACCTTGATCTTCATGTAACCCGCGGTCATGTCCTTGCCCATCATGCTGGGGCGCACCCAGGCACCGCTGATCGACACCTTCTCTTTGGTGGCCGCCTTGGCGACGGGCGCCGCGACCTTGGCCATTGCGGCCGGAATTGCAATGACGGTGCTCAGGGCGAGCGCCCCGGCGATGATCTGCTTCTTCATTGTTGTGCTCCTTGGTTCGATGAGAGGAGCGTGCGGAGGTCTGCGGCCATATCCTTCGACCGCATCCCGAATGGCCATGAGACGAGCTGATGCCCCTGGTCATCCACCACATAGGTGAACGCCGAGTGCATCACCTCCTGCCCGCCGCCCTTCGCGCGGGTGACGGAACTCGAGGCCCCGAACGCATCCTCGGCGGCCATGAGGGCCGCGGGGTCTGTGGTCCGGTAGGCCCGCCAGAGAGAGAAGAAGTGCCCCACGTAGCCACGCAGCACCGCTGCAGTGTCACGCGTGGGGTCAACGGTCGCCATGGCCACCTCAACACGCTGCCGGTCCTTTGCCGGCAATCGCCTGATGGCGGATCGGATGTCACCGAGCGTGGTGGGGCACACGTCGGGACACGACGTGTAGCCGAAGTACACCAGCAGCAGGTCGCCGGGAGCGGCCGTGAGTGGCCGCTCCGATCCCTTGCCCACCGGGCCGATATCGGGCAGCGAAATACCGCCGACGTCGTTGGCCGACTCGGGAACGAAGCCCTTGAGCCCGGTGGGCCCGTCGGTGCCTCCGCATGCCTGCAACGTGAGCACGGCGCCCACCACGGCAACTGCCGTCAGTACGCCGCGCACCACGCGGTTCACGATCCTCATGGTGCTTGTGGTCCTCTCGTATCCCGGGGCACACTCACCCCGAAGGCGGGTCAGGCCGGGAGCGGAGGACCTCGTGCGGGGAGCGAGCGGTGCAGCCCCCGAGGAGGGCGACCCACAACAAGGATCGGGCTGGCCAGGAGCGGGGCGGCGCCCCGCGGGCGACGTGATCGCAGCGGCGCGACGATCGCCTGCGCCAAGCGAATGGCGGCGGCCAGCAGAATCTCGGCACGGGCGAGGACCACCGCGAGCACAACCGCGGCGGCGACATGCACCACAACTGGCCCCCACCCCGGCACGATGGGCATTGCATGGTGGATGTCCAGGCCGAACGCCCAAGGCGCATAGGTCATGGCGGCATGGAGCGCCAACTGGCCCACAAGCAGCAGCGCGAAGATGACGATCGCACCACGCGGGCGGAAGATGCGGCCACTCCTCATTCCCGCCACCACGGCGACGGCCAGCAGCAACATCCACAACGCCGGCGCGATCGGAATGATCGAGAGTCCGCCCTCGGCAACCGCATGCGCCACGAGCGCCGCCAGCAGCACGGCACCCGCAACAAGGCCGCGCCGCGCCGCGCGCGCACCATTGACGCTGTCGGGAAGTGGACTGGTGGGGACGGTAATGCTCACGCACTTGACCGTAGCCCCGTCCACGAGGTCACTCATCAGGGAATACCCCGACGTCCGATCACGATTTCCCCGGTTTCACGGTGAAGGTGTACGTGCCGGCCTGAGCGTGTCCGTCCGTTGCCACGACCTTCCACTGCACCCGGTAGCGGCCGGGGCGCGAGTCCCGCGTACGGGCCAGCACCCGGGATGCCTTTGCGGGGTCCATCTTCGCGGACACCACGTGGTTCTTCCCGGCCGCATCGGTTGCCGTCACGAAGATGACCCGGCCAATCGCCTCCCCGAAGGTGATGCGGATGGACCCCGGCAGCGCCGCCACGGTCGCACCGTTGGCCGGCGTGGTGGCCGTCACCCCCGAATGTGCATGCAGGCTGGCAGGCATGAACGCCACGCCGAGGGCCGCCATGGCCATGGCCATTCGCCCGCGGATCAGGGTCCCGGAGATCATGGGCTCCTCCGTCCTAGCTCTTGACCGTGAAGCGGAATCTTCCAGTCTCCTTGTGGCCATCATCCGCCACGATCGACCACGTACCCAGATAGGTACCGGCAGCGGGCTTTGCGGTCTTTGCGAGTACCCGTGCGGCGTTGCGCGGGTCCAGCCCGGCGGTCACCACGTGGTCCTTGCCCTTCACATCCATCAACCGCACGGAACTCACTGACCCGATGGGCTCGGAGAACGTGATCTTCACGAACGCGGGCAACGCTTTCACGGTGGCCCCATTGGCCGGTGATACGGACTTGAGCGCCGCATGGGCGAACGCCTGCGGCACCACGGCCCCGGCGGCGGCCAGCGCAACCACAGCAAGGGCACCGCGTCGATAGAGATTGTCCATGGTCCAATTCCTCATCGATACCGCTGGTTTCACGACAGCTGTCAATTACCCCACCCGGCCTAAGCCGCCGCTAGGAATGATGCCAGCCAGCCCGCCCGCCATGGATGATCGATGCGGGTACACCGCGACCATCGTCACCTCGCTCGTCGCATGCACGACGGGCCGTTGAGCGCCGGCAGCATGCAGCCAGCGCGGTGGTGTATCCGGTCATCAATGCGAGAGTAGTACCGGGCACCGGGGGCCGGGCGCGCACTGCGAGACCTTCGTACGGGAGCAACGCATTCACGACAGGTATCCTCACCGCCATGAAACGACTGATCATCACCACCGCCATTGTCGGCATCGCCGCACTGCCCGTGCTCGCGGGTTGCGGCTCATCCGACTCCGCATCAACCGCGGCTGACACCACGGCATCTGCCGCCGCGCCAGCAGCAGACGCCAAGACATGGGCTGCTGCTCCCGCGATGTCCATTGACGCCAACGCCACGTACACGGCTGCAATGCAGACATCCATGGGTGACATCACCATCGCCCTGGACCCGAAGCAGGCGCCCAAGACCGTGAACAACTTCGTGTTCCTTTCGAAGCAGGGCTTCTACAACGGCCTCACCTTCCACCGCGTCATCCCGGAATTCATGATCCAGGGCGGCGATCCCACCGGTACCGGCAGCGGTGGCCCCGGCTATTCATTCCCGGACGAGCTGCCCACGGCTGGCCAGTACAAGATCGGCTCGGTCGCCATGGCCAATGCCGGCCCCGACACCAACGGATCGCAGTTCTTCATCATCACCGGGGCGAATGGCGTGTCACTTCCCCCCAACTACTCGCTCTTCGGGCAGGTGACCAAGGGGCAGTCGGTCGCCGACGCGATCTCCAACGTGCCGCGCGACGCAGCTGACAAGCCCAACTCGCCCGTCACCATCACCTCGGTGAAGATCACCACGTCGGGCGCAGCAAAGTAGTGCTCCTCGCCGGCTTCACGCGATCCCAAGTCGCGGTCACCGGCACGGATATCGCGGTGGCAGTGGCGGGCTCCGGTCCGCCGCTGCTGCTGCTGCACGGCTTCCCGCAGACCATGGCCATGTGGCACCGGGTCGCACCGCTGCTCACCGACCACTTCACCGTGGTGTGCACCGACCTGCGTGGCTATGGCGACAGCGGTCGGCCCGAGAGCGGTCCGGATCACGCGGGCTACTCCAAGCGGGCTATGGCGCAGGACCAGGTGGAGGTGATGTCGGCTCTCGGATTCGACCAGTTCGCCGTGGCCGGGCACGACCGCGGCGCACGCGTGACCCGCCGCATATGCCTCGACCACCCCGAGCGCATCACGGCGGCAGCGGTGCTCGACATCGTGCCCACGGCCAAGGTATTTGCCACCACCGACCAGGCACTGGCCACCGCCTACTACCACTGGTTCTTCCTCATTCAGCCCGACGGCCTGCCCGAGCGCATGATCGGGCAGAACGCGCGGTGGTGGCTCAATGAGACGCTGCGCCGATGGGCGGCCCCGGGCTTTGAGTTCGATCCGGCCGCGCGCGCCGCATACGAGGCGGCGTTCGATGATGCGGCCACCATCCACGCCCAGTGCGAGGACTACCGCGCGGCCGCCGCCATCGATCTGGTGCACGACGCCCAAGACGCTGGTTCGCGAATCGCCTGCCCGCTCATGGTGTTGTGGGGCGAGCGCGGTGCGATGCACCACATCTACGACGTGCTGGACACGTGGATGGACGAGGGGGTTGACGTCCGCGGGCGGGCCCTCGACTGCGGCCACTTCCTTGCCGAGGAGGCCCCGGAGGCCACGGCCCGCGAGCTGTTGGGGCTCCTGCCGGGCTGACCGCTCTAGGCCGTGCGCAGGCGCAGCCTGCCGCGCCGTGCGGCGGGCTGTATGGGTACCGGCTCGGGCGGCACGCCATTCAGCAGCACCCGGGTGAGATCGTCCTCAGCCACCGCAGCGCGGGCCTCTGCCTCCATCAGGCGTGTGCGAACGATGCGCATGTCCTCGCGCGACCGGCGAAGCGCCACTTCGGTGGCCGTCAGGGCAGCGCGCAGGGCCTCAAGTTCCGACTCAGCCTCCTCCACCCGCGCCGGAGCAGATCCCACCGGCGCGCATGTGGGCATGAGCGCCACCAGCCCGGACCGCATGAGGTCGGCGAGGCGTACTGCGCGCTGGCCATCCTCACCGTGGCTCACGTGCAGGCTTCCCCGCTCCACCCTGCGCTCCAGCGCCTTGCGCGAGCAGCCCGCAAGCATCGCGGCATCAGTGAGCGTGAGGAGTCGGTCGAGATCCATCGGGCTGGGATTTCGCCACGTGTCGGGTGCTCCCTCCCGTGGCCCCAGACTAGGCGGTCTCGGCCTGGCCCCCGAGCGCGGCCATGGGCAGTACCCGGCCGCCCACCTCATCCACCTGCCCGCGCACGATGCACATTCCGAGTGCGCGCAGTACCCGATCCGGCTCGGGAGGAGGTGCGCCGGGATCGAGCTCGGCCAGACGCGCCGCAATGGCGGCCCACAGAACGCTGCGGTGGATACCACCGGGCACCGACGCGACCTCGAGCAATGCCATCTCGACCAGGTCAGGCGTGCGCGTGGGTGGGGTCGACGTGTTCATCGGACGGCGCACGGTAGAGGGCGATTGCGCGTCGCACCAGCCCCCGCTCGGACCTGTTCACCGCCCATTGCCCTCAATCTGAGGTTGAGGGTTTGGCAGATGGGACATCGCTACGGCCATTGATTGAGGGCGAACACGAGGGGCGCAGGCGGGGGTGCACGGGGGCCCCGTAGCGCGCGGCTGCAAGCTCCACTAGCCAACGCGCCTCCTCGTCGAGCACCTCTGCCACGATGGTCCCGTCGGGGGCACGTGAGACACGCCCCGCCGCCGTGCCATCGGCATTACGAATTCTGATGTGCACGTGATCGGCCACGCCGCGACGATATCGCGGACCCCGCCGGTAGGCTTCACCAATGCTCCGAACGCCGCCGATCCGCATTCTCATCACCGATGACCACGCCGTGCTGCGATCAGGCCTGCGCCTGCTCCTCGACCGCGAGGATGACCTTGAGACTGTCGCCGAGGCCACCACGGCCGAGGAGGCCATCGACCTCGTGTGCGCCGGTGGCATTGATCTGGTGCTGCTGGATCTTGAGATGCCCGGAATCGGAGGCCTTGAGGGGGCGGAACGACTGCGCGAGGAGCACCCGGACCTCGCCATCCTGGTGCTGTCGATGCACTCCGAGGCCGACGATGTGCGGCGCGCCTTCGCGGCCGGGGCCAACGGCTTTGTGCTGAAGACGGCGGCCGACGAGCAAGTGGTTCAGGCGGTGCGCGCGGTCTCTGCCGGCGAGCGCTACCTGCATCCGGCGCTGGGTGCCGCGCTCGCCCAGCCCACGCCGTCGCGTGGGCCGGTCGATGCTCTCTCCCCACGCGAGCGCGAGGTGCTGCGCCTTCTGGCCCTTGGCTATACAAACCAGGAGATTGCGGAGATGCTGGTGGTGAGTGTGCGCACCGTGGAGAGCCACCGTGCGCACATCATGACCAAGCTGCGGGCCAACTCACGGGCGTCGATGGTGCGCCACGCCCTCGAGGCCGGCCTCCTCGACGACGAACGCGACCAACCGCAATGATCTACGACCACATCCGTGATCTCCCCCTGGTCATCGATGAGGTCGCGCTCGACCGGCTCGCCCTCGAGGTATCGCCGCAGTTCACCAGGGTCACGACATTGGTGCTCCTTCGCGGCGGCGGGCACGAGGGCGTCGGCGAGGACGTGACGTATGAGGCCGACGAGGCGGTTTCGTTCGCCATTGCCGGGCCACCTGATATTCGCGGCGAGTGGACCATTCATTCGCTGTCGCAGGCGCTCGATGCGATGGACCTCTTCCCTGCCCCGCCCGCCTGGGAGCCCAGTCGTGCCTACCGCAGGTGGGCATTTGAGAGTGCCGCACTCGATCTGGCCCTGCAGCAGGCCGGGGAGCCGCTCTGGTCTGTGCTCGGCGAGGAATGCGCCCCGGTCTCATTCGTCATCTCCACCGGCCTTGGCGACCCTCCCGACCCGGGCATCGTTGAGCGCTGGGCCGAGGTCGCGCCGGGCATCGCCTTCAAGCTTGACGCCTCGCCATCATGGACGCAGGAGATGGCCCATGCACTGGGCGACGCAGTTGATGTGGACGTCATCGACCTGAAGGGCCACTACATCGGCACGAGCGTGGACTCGGGAGCCGATCCGGGCCTTTACGCGATGGTTGCAGAGGAGTTCCCCGACGCCTGGCTTGAGGACCCGAGGGTGGATGACCGCACGCGCATCGCACTTGCCGGAGCCGAACCGCGCATCACCTGGGACGCACCCATCCACTCCGTGGACGACATCGCGGCGCAGGCCATCGATTCCCAGACCATCAACGTCAAACCATCGCGAGTCGGGTCGCTGGAGCGGCTGATGGCCGTGTACGACCACGCGCGGGCCGAGGGCCTCGGCATGTATGGCGGAGGGCAGTACGAACTGGGTCCGGGGCGGGGGCACATCCAGTATCTGGCGTCCATGTTTCACCCGGAGGCGCCCAACGACACATCTCCGGTCGAATTTCACGGCCCACCCCGTCCAGGCATGCCCACCAGTCCGATCCCCGCAATACCCGCCCCCACCGGATTCCGCTGGGGGCCGAGCGGCACCTAAGAGGCGGCGGGAGCGCCCTCCACCAGATCGCGAGCGATCGCAAGGCGATCCCAGGCGGCCTCTTCGGCACGCTGGTGCTCATCGCCGCTGGCATAGAGGTGCGCACCTCTCGAAATGCGCAGATAATCGGTCATCGCACGCTCGAGTTCCTCATCGGGACTCATGTGGCGTCGGGTGGGAACTTCGCTGCTCACCACGTGACCTCCTGACCGTTGGCGGACACCGTAGCGCGGGCCACCGCCCCACGCCCCCCGCGCCGTCACGCTGCGCGACGGCCCCGGGACCATGGTTAGAGTGTGTGCGTGGCAACGACAAAGAGCACGCCGGCGTCGGCGAACAAGAAGACCCAGCGCTGGCGCGGCATCCTGTCATTCATCTGCCTGGCCATCTCGATTCTCTGCCTGATCGTCGGCAGCTTATTCGTGTGGGTGCGTGCAACGGCATACAACCCCGATGGCTTCGTGAGTGCAGCCCTGAATGTGCAGGGCCAGGTCGGCGTGCAAGACGCCATCGTCAATTACGTTGAGAATGACGTGATCACCCAGCAGCGTGCCGAGGAGGCCGCCAGCAAGGTCGTGGAGCAGTTGCCGCTGAGCGCCGATCGCAAGGCATTCCTCACCGGCGTGCTTGCCACGTCGCTTCGTGCCCAGGTGGGCAACATCGTGGAGAACGCGCTCAGCACCGGTGCCGCACGCAACCTTATCGCCAACGTTTCTGAGCGGGCGAGCGAGGGTGTGGTGGCACTGCTGAGGAATGAGCCCGGGGCGTTCGCCTTCCAGGGTGACGCGATCGTGTTCAACACCGAGCCCCTGGTGAAGGAAGCCCGGGCGGCCGTGGATGCCAAACTCGGGGCGGTGGCCAAGTACATTCCGGCGCCACTGGCAGTCGAGGGCTACCCCGTGTACACCATCGCTCAGGGCGCTGGCGTCACGGCCGTACAGAACGCGGTCACGCTCGTTGACCTGATGGCGTGGGTCCTGCCACTGGCGTTCCTCATCCTGCTGATCCTCGGCCTGCTGCTGGCACGCGAGCGCAGGTCGGCTGCCTACCGCACCATGATCGCCATCGCAGTTGCTGCGGTGGTGGTGTTCATCGCGCTCCGCATCACCCGCAGCATCATCGCCGGCCTCATCGCGGAGCCAGCATCTGAACAGGTGTACAACGCGATCGTCGATCAGATCGGGCAACGCCTTCTGGCCCAGACGATGTGGCTGGCGCTCCTCGCCGCGGTCGTTGCGGGAATCCTGTGGCTACTCGGTCCCGACCGCCTGGCGAAGCGCTCCCGTTCGTGGATCGCCCGTCGTTCGAAGGACCTTGCGAATGGTGCGCAGAGCGGCGATGGGCGCGTCACCACATTCGCCCGCGAGTACGCCCGCCACCTCGAAATCGCCGGCATCGCCGTCATCGCTCTTGTCCTCATCATCTTCACGTCGCTCGGCACCACCGCATGGGTCGTGGGTCTGGTACTGGCGGTGCTGTGGTTTCTGGGGCTGGAGTTCACGCGATCGGCACCATGGATGACGTCACTTATCGGACGGCTGCGCGGCAAGGACAAGGCTGCCGCCTAGGCTCCGCAGGGCAGGGAACGTGTGTTCGCTACAGTGCCCACGTGGGCGACCCTATTGACGACATCATTCGCGTTGCCTCGCTCACGATGAGCGAGGATGAGGCCGACCGCCTTATTGGCTGGATCGCCCTTCGCACCGGTCGAAGCAAGGCGCTTGCAACCGGGGACGACACCATCTCACGCCTGCGGCACGTTGCCGAACATTGGCTCGATGACGACCAGCGTCGTCGGCTCGCCGGATGGATCGCACGACGCGTGGCTCTGGGTGAGGATCCGGTACCGCCTGCGCCAGGCCCGGGGCGGCGGCGCACCTAGGCATGCCCCCGTGCCCCTCGCCTCCCTTGCCGATGCTCTGAATATCCGATCGCGACCATCAGCCGCTCGGCACCAGCTGATCAGGCCGGGCGGGTGCGAAGCGGCTCGCGGCCGTCTGGGGCATCGGGCAGGCCGGCGCCGAATGCAGGGTTCTGGCATGCCCCATTCGCACGCAGCAGGAATGTGCGATCGATTGCCGCCACGCAGATAGGGCGGGGCGGCCGATCGGCACGAATGGCACCGAAGCCAGGGTGGTCCTGCTCCACCCGGGCCAGCTGACCCGCATCGATCTCGACCCCGAAGATCTTGTCGATGCAGCCGATCCAAGTCACGCCGCCCTCCTCGTGCGCGTACAGACGCGGACAGGCCTGCGCCACGCACGCCGCCGGGTACACGATACGTTCGCATCGCACCGGGCAAAGACGGCACGACGCGCCATCATCGGCGGCCTCGAGGGCGAGTCGGGCATCTGGGGCGGTGTGGTCGTCCATTGAGGGGCGATTGAAGCGGCGGGTCCAAAGGCAGTCAAGCCCCTCTGGCACCGCCCGTCCCGATCAGGCGACGGCGCGCTCCCCGAACATCGACTTGAGCGATGCCAGAAGGTTGCGATCGCCCGGATCCACCAGATATTCCTTACCCAGGCGCATCCGCACCGGCCCCTCGGGGGTCATCACATCCACCACCACCGACGCCTCACCCGGATGGTCGCTGATGAGTTGCTTCAGCATCCCCATGTCGGTGCCGGCCACGCGGCTGGAATCCACCTTCAGCAGCAGCCTGTCCTCTTCGTCGGCCGGGTCCGGCTCGAACGGCGTGATGGCCTGTGCCACAAGCTTGGTCTCGCCCTCACCCTTCTGGTCGATGCGACCGCTGATGAGCACCAGCGCATCCTCGTGCAGGACCTCGCGCGAGGCGGACAGGACCTGCGGCACCACCACCACCTCGATGCCCCCCTCCAAGTCGTCGAGCCGCACAAATGCCATGGGTTCGCCGCGCTTGGTGCTGATGTTCTTGATGAACCCCACGAGCCCTCCGAGCGTGACCGTCTGCCCATCGGCGCAACGCCCCACCTCTCCGATGGTGACGGTTGTGAGCCGCGCCAACTGCTTGCGGCAATCGGTGAGCGGGTGGCTCGACACGTAGAGGCCAATGGCCTCCTTCTCGCCCTTGAGGAGTTCGTCCTTCTCCATCTCGGGTGCAGTGATGAGGGGGTCGGCGTCGGCCATCCCGGCGCCGGCGTCGTCGAGCATGCCGAACAGCGACTCCTGCCCGACCGCCTGGTCATTGAGACGCTTGGCTGCCTGCGCCATCGCGGCTGGCAGCGTCCCGAGCATGCCCGCACGGCTGGCGCCGGTGCAGTCGAGGGCGCCCCCGCGGATGAGGCTCTCAAGTGCCCGCTTATTGAGTTGCTGGGGGTCGACCCGTCGGCAGAAGTCCCACAGCGACTGAAATTCCCCATTGGCCTCCCGCTCGGCCAGAAGCGCCAGCACGGCGGACTCCCCGACGGCCTTCACGGCCGTGAGCCCGAAGCGGATCTCCTTCTCACCGGTGACCACGAAGCCCGCACCCGACTGATTGACGTCGGGCGCCAGTACTTCGATGCCCATGTCCGAGCAGGCCGATACATAGAACGGCACGCGGTCCTTGGTGTCCATCACCGAGGTGAGCACGGCCGCCATGTAGTCGGCAGGGTGATTGGCCTTGAGGTACGCGGTGCGGTACGAGAGCAGGGCGTAACAGGCTGCGTGGCTCTTGTTGAACGAGTAGTCGCCGGCGGCCTCGCACAGACCCCACAGGCTCTGCGCAACGTCCTTGCTGCAGCCGGAGTCGACGCAACCCTGAATGAACTCGGCGCTCATCGACGCCATCAGTTCCTTGTCCTTCTTGCCCACGGCCTTGCGCAGGTCGTCTGCGCGAGCCGGTGAGAATCCCGCGATGGCCCGGGAAATCTGCATCAGCTGTTCCTGATACACCGCCACGCCATACGTGGGCCCGGTGATGGGCTCCAGCCGCGGGTCATCAAAGCGGACCCGGCTGGGGTCACGCTTGTTCTTGGCATAGGTGGAGATGAACGCCATGGGGCCGGGGCGGTACAGGGCCACCAGCGCCACGAGATCGGCAAACTCGGTGGGCCGCACCTCGCGCAACGCGTCGCGCATGCCCGATGACTCAAACTGGAACACTCCGAGCGCATCACCCCTGGCGAGCATGTGGTACGTGGGCAGGTCGTCCAGGGCCAATGCCTCGATATCAAGATCTTCGCCCGTGGAATCCCGGATCAACCGCAGCGCGTCCTCGATGATGTCGAGGTTGCGCAGTCCCAGAAAGTCCATCTTCAGCAGGCCGAGGGCCTCCACGTCGTGGTCGGGCACCTGGGTGACCACCGCGCCCTCGTCGTCAACACGCACCGGCAGGTAGTCGGTGACCGCACCCGGTGCGATGACCACGCCGGCCGCGTGCACGCCCTCGTTGCGTACCAGGCCCTCAAGCGGACGAGCCACCTCGATGATACGGCGTGCGCCTTCGTCGGACTCCACATAGGCGGCAAGCTCGCCACCCGGGGCGAGCGCCTGCTCCAGCTTGATGCCGATGGGGCGCTCGGGCACGAGTTTTGCGATGCGATCGACCTGCCCGTATGAGAAGCCGAGCACACGGCCGGAGTCGCGCACGACCGCACGGGCCAGCAACTTGCCGAAGGTACCGATGCGGGCGACCGCGTCGCTGCCGTACTTCTGTGTGACGTACGCCACCACGCGGTCGCGTCCGCTCACTGAGAAGTCGGTGTCGATGTCCGGCATCGACTTGCGACCGGGGTTGAGGAAGCGCTCAAACAGAAGTCCGTGCTCAAGCGGGTCAAGATCGGTGATGCGCAGCGAGAACGCCACCAGCGACCCGGCCGCAGATCCACGACCCGGGCCCACCGCCACGCCATTCTCGCGTGACCACTTGATGTAGTCCCACACGATGAGGAAGTACGACGAGAAGCCCATCTCCTTGATGGTGTCGATCTCAAACTGCAGACGGTCCTCGGCAGCGGCTGGCCAGTTGTCCACGCCGTAGCGGCGGTCGAGGCCTTCGCGGCACAGGCCCTCGAGGAAGACGTCGTCGGTCTCACCGGTGGGCACCGGGAACACCGGCAATTTGATGTCGCCGAGCGGCAGACGGAGACCCGAGCAGCGCTCTGCGATCTCGATGGTCGTGTGAAGCGACTCGGGGAAGTCGGGCAGCGCTTGAAGCATCTCTTCGCCCGACTTGATGAAGAACTCCTGCGTGTCGAACTTGAACCGTTTGGGATCCGACAGCACGGCGCGGGTCTGGATGGCCAGCAGTGCCTCGTGGCTGTCGGCATCCTGATGGCATACGTAGTGCACGTCGCCGGTGGCCACCATTGAACGACCGGTCTCCTTCGCCAGGGTGCCCAGGTGCTGATTGATGCGCCGCTGTCCATCGATCCCGGAGTCCTGAAGCTCGAGGTAGACGTTGTCGGGCCCGAAGATGCCGGTAAGCGTGTCCAGTTCGCGACGCGCCCCGTCAAGGTCGTCATTCATCAGGCTGGAGCAGACGGTGCCCGACAGGCAACCCGACAGCACGATGATGCCCTCGGCGTGCCGGCTCATAAGTTCGTGGTCGATTCGCGGACGGCGGTGGTAGCCCTCGAGGTACCCGGCCGAGCACAGGCGGATGAGGTTGTAATAGCCGGTGGTGTTCTCTGCCAGCAGGGTCAGGTGGTTGCGCTTTTCCTTGCCCCTGAAGCGGTGATCGGGCACGACGTAGGCCTCGAGCCCCACGATGGGCGTGATGCCGCGCTTGGTCGCCTCGCGGTACAGCTCCACCGCACCGCTCATCACGCCGTGGTCGGTGAGCGCCACCGCGCTCTGCCCCAATTCCTCCACGCGATCAAGCAGGCGCGGGATCTTGCAGGCGCCATCGAGGATCGAATAATCCGAGTGGACATGTAGGTGCGCGAACGGTGGGCTGGTACTCACCCCACAAACCTACCCACTCGCCCCGACGGCGCCCGAGCGACACACTTTTGTCACGGCGACTGACCCCACCCGGGGTCTGACCCCCATGCATCCGCCCTTGCGTCCGGGCCGTGCACTTTTGTCACGGCGACTGACCCCGCCCGGGGTCTGACCCCACCCGGGGTCTGACCCCCATGCATCCGCCCTTGCATCCGGGCCGTGCACTTTTGTCACGGCGACTGACCCCGCCCGGGGTCTGACCCCACCCGGGGTCTGCCCCCCATGCATCCGCCCTTGCGTCCGGGCCGTGCACTTTTGTCACGGCGACTGACCCCGCCCGGGGTCTGACCCCAGTGCGGGGCCGTATTCGGCGCGCGGGTCCTCTCGCTAGCCCTTCTTACGGCCCTCGCTGATCTGGTGCGCCATGCGGCTCTGCAGGCTGAATAGTTCGATAAAGCCCGGGCTCGCGTTCTGCGAGAAGGTCGGATCGGCGTCGAAGGTGGCCAGCGTGCGGTCGTAGAGGGCCCACGGCGAGTCGCGGGTCACCACGGTGGCGGAGCCCTTGTACAGGCGCACCGTGATGGTGCCCTCCACCTTGCTGTTCACGCGGTCCATGAAGGCGTTGAGATCGGCGAGGAGCGGCTCATACCAAAGACCCTCGTAGGCCAGTTGCGCCCACAGGAGGTCGAGGTTTGCCTTCAGCGCATTCTCCCGGCCGGTACACACCAGCTTCTCAAGCTCCTTGTGCGCCTCGAGGATAACCGTGGCGGCCGGTACCTCATAGACGTCACGCACCTTCAGCCCCACCACGCGGTCCTCGATGTGATCCATGATCCCCACGCCATTGCGGCAGGCGATCTCGGCCACTGCGGGGATGAGGTCCACGAGCGCCATCTCTACACCGTTCAGACTGGTGGGAATGCCGTCCACGAAGCCGAGCACCACGTCTTCGGTGCGGTCCGGCGCCTTTGTGGGCGGTGTGATGAGCTGGAAGACGTCGTCAGGCACGGCCTGAGTGAGATCCTCGATGACCCCGCCCTCGCTCGAGCGACCCCAGAGGTTGTCGTCGATCGAGTAAGGACGCTCGACGCTCGACGACACGGGAATGCCGTGCTCGTTCGCGTAGGCAATCTCCTCGTCGCGGCCCATCTGCCACTCGCGCACCGGTGCGATAACGCGCAGCTCAGGTGCCAGCGTGGCGATGGTGGCCTCAATGCGCACCTGATCGTTGCCCTTGCCCGTGCAGCCGTGGGCGATGGTGTCGCAGCCATGACGCCGTGCCTCGTCAACAGCCAACTTGGCGATGAGCGGACGCCCCAGTGAGGTGAAGAGGGGGTAGCCGCCCTGATAGCGCGCATTCGCTTTGATTGCCGGGGCCACGTAGTCGCGGGCGAACTCCTCGCGCGCATCGATGACCAGACTCTCAATGGCGCCCAGGTTCGTCGCCTTCTCGAGGATCTCCGCGAAGTCGTCCTCAGGCTGGCCCAGATTGATGCACAGCGCAACGACCTCGGCGTCGTACTCATCCTGAATCCACTTGAGCATCACCGACGTGTCGAGACCACCCGAGTAGAGCAGCACGACACGGTGCACCTCGTGTGGCAGGGCGAGGTACTGGGCGGTCTTCTGGACGGGCGGCATTTCTGACAACGCGAGGAGTCCTCTCGGTTCGCGTGGTGAACGGGCCGGGAGATTACCTGCGATCGGTGCGGTGATGGCGCCACCCCCTCAGGGGCGCGCCATCACCGCCGATCAGTTCTTGCCGCGGTTCGGGTCGACCGCGACGAGATCCGTGTAGGGATTGATGGCACCGCCACCACCCGGATGAATCTCAAAGTGCAGGTGGGCGGCGCCGAAGCGCGCGTCGCCGGTGTTGCCGACGGTGCCGATCTGCTGCCCGGCCGTCACCTTCGAACCGGCGTCCAGCCCGGCCACGATGTCATTCAGGTGGGCGTAGTAGTACTCGTTGCCTGCGGTGTCCAAGAGCCAGATCCACACCCCGCCGAGACCGGTCTCAACCCGCGTAAGGCGCTTGATGGTGCCATCGGCCACAGCCACCACCGG
>CAJAPZ010000092.1 GCA_903943955.1 uncultured Actinomycetes bacterium | reverse complement strand
GCCGGATGCGGTCCTTGATCTCGTTGGTGATGTGGGGAATGACCTGCACGGTGGCGCCCAGGAAGTCGCCCCGGCGTTCGCGGCGGATGACCGCGTCGTACACGCTGCCGGTCGTGATGTTTGACGTGCGTGTGAGGGCTTCGTCGGTAAAGCGCTCGTAGTGGCCCAGATCCAGATCGGTCTCGGCGCCGTCCTCGGTGACGAACACCTCACCGTGCTGAAACGGGCTCATGGTCCCCGGGTCAACGTTCAGGTAGGGATCGCACTTCTGCAGCGATACCTTGAACCCACGTGCCTTCAGCAGCGTCCCAAGGGACGCTGCGGTGATCCCCTTGCCCAGTCCCGACACCACTCCGCCCGTCACAAAGACGTAGCGCTCACCGTGCTCACTCAATGGACCGGCCTCCCCGACGTACCGCACACCGTACGGGACGTGAGCATACCCAGCCGCGCGGCGCATGCCGTGTGCGCTCAGCGACCCCGTCGCGCAAGCAACTCACCCGCATGGGCGCGGGCGCCCTCATCGTCGGGTGAGGCCCCGAGCATGCGGCACATCTCGGCCAACAGATCATCCCCCTCAACCGGCTCGATGGTGGTCACCGTGCGGCCGTCATCGGCCACCCCCTTCACGAGCCGGTAGTGGCGATCGGCCGCTGCCGCGACCTGCGGCAGGTGCGTGATCACCAGCACCTGCCGGCCTACGGCCAGTGCGGCCAGACGATCGCCTACTGTGCCCGCCGTCACGCCACCGATACCGGCATCCACCTCGTCGAATACCCAGGCAACCCCCGGCTCGGCCGCTGCAGCCACCGAGTGCAGGGCGAGAAGCACTCTCGACAGCTCGCCGCCCGACGCCGCATTGGCCAGTGGGGCCTCCGGAAGGCCGGGGTTGGCTCGCAGGATGAGCGCCACGTGATCGGCGGGCACTTCGGCGTCGTCGCGCGACACCTCCACCCGCAGCGCGGCACCCGACATCGCGAGATCCTGCAGTTCGGCCTCGACACGTGCGGCCAGACGCGGCGCCGCCTCAACGCGAGACGCATGCAATGCGTCGGCGAGCGCGTGCGAATCGCCCAACAGCGCGTCGCGCGCTGCAGACAGGGCGTCGTCTCCAGCCTGCCCCGTCGCCAGCGCGTCGAGCGCCGCCCGGGCCTCGTCGGCACGGGTCAGGACCATCTCGGTTCCCGGCCCGTATCGCCGCCCGAGGGTGGCGTACTCCTCAAGCCGGCCCTCAACCCATTCAAGGCGGCCTGGCTCGGCGTCCAGATCCTGGGCGTAGCGGCGCAGCCCGATGAGCGCCTCCTGAAGCGCAGCCTCAGCGGCCTTCAAATCATCAAGTGGCCCGCTGAGTGTGGGATCGAGATCACACGCGTGTTCGATGGCACGTGCCGCGCGGCCCGTGGCCATCACCGCCCCGCTGTCATCCGAGTCCAAAAGCTCAAGAGCGCTGTCGGCGGCTTCCGCAAGGCGCTCCGCGTGCCCCAGCCGGCCGCGCTCTGCCTGCAGCGCCATCTCCTCGTCCAGATCGGGTGCAACCGCGTCCACATCAGCCAGCAGTTGGGTGAGCGCATCGCGCTCCCGCGCAGCGCGCTCACGCCCGTCGCGCGCGGCGTCGATCTCACGGGCAAGGCGTACCAGATCGCGTCGCATCAGTGCCAGTTGCTGGGCCTGCGACACCACATCGGGCCCGGCAAAGGCATCGAGGATCGCCATCTGCGCAGCGGGACCCACAAGCCGACGCTGCTCGTGCTGGCCGGAGAACCGCACGAGACCCCCGATGAATGAAGCCACCGCATCACGCGACGCCACCTGACCATCCACCAGCGCCCGTGCGCGGCCCTCTGCGGGCACGCGGCGGGCTACCACGACCTCGGTCTCATCCTCCGCCAGGTCACGCACCTGCAGCGCCGGGTCACCGGGGTTCAGGGAATCCCAGAATCCATCCGGCACGCTGACGGTGGCCTGCACCAGCGCATGCCTGGCACCGGGGCGCACGGCCTTCGGGTCAACGGGCGCGCCGGCGAGCAGCCCAAGGGCGGTCGCCACCACGGTCTTTCCGGCTCCGGTCTCACCGGTGATGGCAGTCAGGCCGGCGGTGGGCTCGATATGAGCCCGCTCGATCACCACCAGGTCGAGGATCTCGATCTCTCGGATCACGCCGCAACCCCGCCCGTGATCATGCGCGGCCGAACTTCTCCCGGTACCGGCGGAAGAATGACGACTCGGGGAAGATTGCAAGGTGCACTTCCTGCCCCCCGAGGCCAACGGTCACCGACCGGCCCGGCGGCAGTTCGCCAATGCGCACGCCGTCCGCGAGCACATCGCACGCCCCGACGATGGCGCTGTTGGTCACCACCAGCGACTCCTCTGGCGCGAGGATGAGTGGCCGGGTATCCAGGTGGTGCGCGGCAATGAACGAGATGACGAAGGCACGGGCCTTCCACGACACCGTGGGGCCACCGGCAGCAAGGTTGTAGGCAGTCGATCCCACCGGGGTGGAACAGATGAGCCCGTCGCACCGCACGGTTGCCACCGACTCCCCATCCACCGAGTACGAGAGATCGGCCAGTCGCGACTCGCCCCCCCGCAGGAACGCCAGATCGTTCACGGCGTTGATGGTGCCGCCAATCCACACGGCCTTCAGGGACGGAAGGCCCAGAGTGATGTAGTCGCCCCGAAGCGCACGCGTGAGGCTGCGCTCGAGGTCGGCCTGCTCGATCGTGGCGAGAAATCCCACCCGCCCGAAATTGACGCCGAGCACAGGCGCGCCGGTACGTGCCTCAAATGAGAGCGCCCGCAGAATGCTGCCGTCGCCACCCAGCACCAGCACCAGATCAACCCCACCCGGTCGCAACTCATTTCCGGTCACCACCGTGCGGCCCCGGAGCGGGGGGTGCTTGGCCGCCTCGTCGGCGGTGGCCAGCACCTCCACCCCATGGGCATCGAGAATCGCGAGCACGGTCGGCATGACCCCGGCGGTCACCTCGGCCGCGCCATGGCTGAGCACCAGCACGCGCTCGGCACGGGTGCCCTCCACCTCGCGGATGGGCTCATGCTGACGCTTCATACGGTCCCCGCCATCACTGCTGCATCGATGACGGCCGCGATGTCCGCGCACGGATCGGGCAACGCGGGGCCGTGCGCCAGCAAAAAGATCTCGCGATTGCCCTTTGGCCCGGGCGTGCCGCTGTCGGCTGCTCCGGCGATGTGTGCCCCGGTTGCGCGCATGGCATCTGCCACGCCGAGCACGGCGTCGCGGCGGAGCGCCGGGTCGCGCACGACGCCCCCCGACCCCACGTTGTCCTTGCCCACCTCGAATTGCGGCTTGACCATCACGAGGGCACGGTACGCCGGGTGGAGGCAACCCGCTACTGCCGGCCACACGATGCCCGACGAGATAAACGACACATCCATCACTGCGAAGTCGGGAATGCGGGGCAGCATGGCCGGCGTAAGAGACCTCGCATTGGTTCGATCGATCACATCAACGCGGGAATCCTCGCGAAGGGGCCAGGCCAGTTGGCCGTACCCGACGTCCACAGCAATAACGCTCCGAGCGCCACGCCGCAGCAGCACATCAGTGAAGCCGCCAGTGGACGCCCCGATGTCAATTGCCGTTGCCCCGGTGGGATCGACACCCAGCACGTCGAGGGCATTCGCCAGCTTGAGCCCACCCCGCGAGGCGTACTCGGGGCCCTCATCCACATCGATGACCGCGTCGTCACGCACCTGAGACCCGGGCTTGACCGCCGCGCTGCCGCCAACACGGACGCGACCGGCCATCACGGCCGCCTGCGCACGCGCTCGGGTGGGGAATATGCCGCGCTCCACGAGCGCAGCGTCCAGTCGCTGCCGGGCCACGCGCGAGATCGTAGCCACCACCGCCCCATCCTCCATCACAAGAGCGTGCCCATTCGGGTCAGCCGATCGCACGATCGCCAAGTGCGGCCAGCGCAGCGGCGGCCGTGGCGGCGGGCGTGATCCCGGCCTCGGCCAGCAGCAGGTCACGCCGTCCATGCTCGATGAAGTGGTCCGGGATGCCGATTCGGGCGATATACGCCCGGCATCCCGGGAGCGCCTCCACCACTGCGCTGCCGAACCCACCCTGCAGCGCGTGGTCCTCGATCGTGACCACCACATCGTGGGACTCTGCGATCTCGCGCAGCAGATCCACGTCGAGCGGCTTCGCGAACCGCGCATTCACCACGGTGGGCGGCACACCCAGTGACTCCGACACGATCCCGGCCGCATCAAGCGCAACCTGCACGCCGTAGCCATAGCCCACTAGGGCCACGCGCGACCCCTCGGCGAGCACCTCGGCCTTCCCCACCGGGAGCACCTCGGGTCGATCCGGAAGCGGTACACCCACGCCATTGCCACGGGGATACCGCAGCGCGGAGGGGCCATCAAGGCGGAGCGCCGTGTGGAGCATGTGCACCAACTCGGCCTCGTCCTTGGGGGCCATTACCACCATGCCGGGAAGGGGCCGCAGGTACCCGATGTCAAATATGCCGTGGTGGGTCGGTCCATCGTCGCCAACAAGACCGCCCCGATCAATGGCGAACACCACGGGCAGCCCCTGCAGGGCGACGTCGTGCACGATCGGGTCGTAGGCGCGCTGCAGAAATGTGGAATACATGGCACACACCGGTCGGTACCCGGCGATGGCGAGCCCGGCGGCGAACACCGCCCCGTGCTGCTCGGCGATTCCGACGTCGTAGGTGCGCTCGGGAAAGCGGTCGGCGATAAAGTTGGTGCCCGTGCCCTTGGGCATGGCCGCGGTGATGGCAACCACGCGTGGATCGGCCTCGGCCTCGGCCAGCAGTGCGCGGCCGAATACCTCGGTGTACGACGGAGCGGCGGGCGCAGATGGGCGCGCGGCACGGCCGCTGTCAACGGAAAATGGCCCCGAGCCATGCATGGCCTCACGATCAGACTCCGCAGGGGCGTACCCATGCCCCTTCTGCGTGTGCACATGCAGCAACACCGGCCGCTGGAGGTCGGTGGTCCGCTGCAGGGCACCACGAAGTGCGTGGATGTCGTGCCCATCAATGGGCCCCAGATATGCGAAGCCCAGGGCCTCGAACAACTGCCCCGGCACGAACAGCGCCTTGGTGGCATTGGAGAGCGAGTCACCCAGATGACCGAGACCGGGCACCTTGCGAAGCCCCTTGTCCAGTTCGCCGCGCACCTTTGTCAGGGTCGGATCGAGCCGTGCCCGCTGCAACAGCCCCGCCAGCGCCCCGACGTTCTCGGAGATGCTCATGCCGTTGTCGTTCAGCACCACGGTGAGAGGCGACTGCAGATGGCCGGCCTGGTTGAGCCCCTCGTAGGCCATCCCTCCGGTCATGGCACCGTCGCCGATAACGGCCACCACGCGGCGGTCGCGGCGGCCAGTGATGCGCATGGCCTCAGCCAGTCCCACGGCATACGAGATGCTCGTGCTCGCGTGCCCGGCACCCATGATGTCGTGCTCGCTCTCCGCCCGGCGCAGGAAGCCCGACAACCCCTCGTGCTGCCGCAGCGTGCTGAACTCGCCAAGGCGACCGGTGAGCAACTTGTGCCCGTAGGCCTGGTGCCCGACGTCCCACAAGATGCGATCGCGGGGCGAATCGAGCTCTGCGTGCAGCGCGATGCTGAGCTCGATCGTGCCGAGGCTTGAGCCGAGGTGCCCGCCCGTGGTGGACACCGTGGCGATGATCGCCTGACGCATCTCCTCGGCCAACGCGGTGAGCGCAGCGTCGTCCATGTCGTGCAGCGGGGCCGGCCCGTCAAGCGAGGCAAGCATTGGATAGCGCGCGGCGAGATCGGTCACATCCGGCATGCTAGATGCCGATCGCTCTGGCGCACGCCCGACCGGGGCTGCCGCACTGATCACCCTCATGCACCATGCCGGAAAGCGGCGCAGGGCAGAGGCCCACGATGTCGGGGATCATTCCGCCATGCCCATTGACCCCGAACTCATCCACGCGCTTCACCTTTCAGTGGAGGACCACGACGCCGCGCTCACCGATCGCGCAGCGGCTCATCACGTGTTCCAGACATCCACGGTGCAGGCGCTCATCGACAGTCGGTACGAGGGAGACCTCACCATTGCGGAGTTGCTCGCGCTCGGCGACCTCGGGCTGGGCACGCTTGATGGGCTCGATGGCGAGTTGGTTGTGGTGGCGGGCGAGGCCTACGTCGCACGGGCTGACGGCTCGGTTTCCCCGGTACCCGGCGACACCCGCACCCCCTTCGCGGTGGTCACCCCCTTCGCGCCGGATCCCCCGGTGCACGTGGAGGGCATTGATCATGAGGAACTTCTCGCGACCCTCGATGCCCACAGCACCATGCCGGTACAGGCGGTGCGTGTGTCCGGACGGTTTAGTCGTCTCCGGGTGAGAAGCGTGCCGAAGCAACAGCAGCCCTACCCGCCACTCGACGACGTTGTGACCACCCAGGTGGAGTGGGAGATCGGGCCAGTCAACGCCACGCTGGTGGGATTTCGATTCCCCCTCCTCGCCACCGGCCTTGAGGTACCGGGTTGGCACCTGCACGCTCTGGCAGACGATCGGTGCACGGGGGGGCATGTGCTGATCGCCGATCTCGAGCGCGGCACACTCGAACTTGATGCAGCCACCGAGGTGCACTGCGAACTGCCCATGGGCGTGGCGATCACGCGTGCTGCCCACGGTACCGCCGAGCGGCTCCGCGCCGCAGAGACCCGCATCCGCCCGTAGACAGGCCGGCGGGGGCCTACTCCGAGGCCGGGGCCTCCGGGGTGTCAGGAGCATCCGGGACCCGAGGGGCCGACCCGGCGCGGGCCTCAGCCTCGGCCTCGGCGATTGCGCGGGGGATCATCTCGGCAACGGCGGATGACAGATCGGATGCCTGCTGCGCCAACTCCTCCACTCCTGCACGAGGGGTGTTGGCGGCCTCCCGAATTCGCACAGCCAAGCTCTCGAGCCGGGCGGTCGCCTGCGCCAGTTCGTCGCGAGCGCTCATGCGGCGGCTTCGCCACCTTCACGGGTAATCCGGCCCAGGATGCCATTGACAAATCCCGGGGCCTCCGCGGCGCACCACTTCTTCGCCATCTCCACCGCCTCGTCAATGGCGACCGGAGCCGGCACCTCTCCCGTGCGGATCTCGTACACCGCAACCCTCAGGATCGCCCGCTCAAGGGGCGCGATTCGATCGGCCGTCCACCCCTTGGCGGCGGCCGTGATGCGTTCGTCAATTGCCGGGATATCGGCATCCACGCCAGCCACCAGCGCCTCGGTGAACGGATCGGCCGCGTAATCGCCCGCGCGTGCCCCGTTGGCCTTCAGTTCATCAAGCGACAAACCGGTGACATCGCGCTGGTACAGCAGTACCACCGCCTGCCTGCGTGCCTCACGCCGTGAGACCGGGCCGGTCATGACGCGCCGCCGCCCATGGATGGAAGAAATTCCGCCCGGTCCACCAGAAACCCCGTGGTGTACGAGCCGGTTGCGAAGAGTTCGTCGCGCGCGATCTCCCGCAGCAGCGGCAGCGTGGTGGGAAGCCCGGTGACAACGCTCTCGTCGAGGGCACGCTGCATGCGGGCCACCGCTCGCGGACGATCGGGCGCCCACACGCACAGCTTGGCGAGCAGCGAGTCGTAGTACGGGGGCACGTAGCCCTTGGACCGGCAGTAGGTGTCCACGCGCACACCCGGGCCCGCCGCCAGGCGGAACTCATCCAAGCGCCCGGCGGCCGGCCGGAAATCAAAAGCAGGGTCCTCGGCGTTAATGCGGCACTCAATCGAATGCCCGTTGGCCTCAATGCGCCCGGTGCGGCTCAGCAGCTGGCCATCGGCAACCCGCAACTGCTCGGCCACGATGTCCAGACCGCTCACCAGCTCGGTGACGGGATGCTCCACCTGCAGCCTGGCGTTCAGCTCCAGGAAGTAGAACTCCCCGTGCTTGTCCACGAGAAACTCAAGCGTGCCCGCCGACTTGTAGTCCCAGGCCCGGCACGCCTCCTCGGCGGCGGCGTGCATGCGCTCACGGGTGGAATCCGGCAGGTTCGGCGCCGGCCCCTCCTCCACCACCTTCTGATGACGGCGCTGAATGGAGCACTCGCGGTCGCCGCAGATGAGTACGCCGCCCATGCCGTCGGCCAGCACCTGCACCTCGACGTGGCGTGCACCCTCAAGCAGCTTCTCCACGTACAGCGAGCCGTCGCCGAACGCAGCCAGGGCCTCCTGTGAGGCATTCTCGAACGAGCGCTCCAGCTCATCTGCGCTGTCGACGCGTCGCATGCCCCGGCCCCCGCCACCGGCAGATGCCTTCAGCAGAATCGGGAAGCCGGCTGCGTCGGCAGCCACCCGTGCCGTGGCCACGTCGCGGACGCCACCTTCAGACCCGCCCAGCACCGGCAACCCGGCCTCGGTGGCGGCTTCCTTCGCCCGGATCTTGTCGCCCATGCGCGCCATCACCTCGGGCGCGGGCCCCACGAAGCGGATGCCGTTGTTGGCGCATTCGGTGGCGAAGTCGGGATTCTCAGCGAG
This sequence comes from uncultured Actinomycetes bacterium, assembly GCA_903943955.1. Taxonomy (GTDB): domain Bacteria; phylum Actinomycetota; class Thermoleophilia; order Miltoncostaeales; family Miltoncostaeaceae; genus SYFI01. The sequence continues at coordinate 2,948 of CAJAPZ010000092.1, read as the reverse complement.
AAACCCATAGCCGGGGTGCACGGCGTCGCATCCGGTGACCTCAGCGGCCCCGATTACGTTTCGCACGTCGAGGTACGAGTCGCGCGCTGCCGGCGGACCGATGCACACGGCCTCGTCGGCCATCTCAACTGCGAGTGAGTTGGCATCGGCCGTGGAGTACACGGCCACGGTGGGGATACCGAGCTCCAGTGCGGTTCTGATAACCCGCACCGCGATCTCCCCGCGATTGGCGACGAGCAGCTTCATGGCGTGAGAATGAAGAGGGCCTGCCCAAACTCCACGGGCTCGGCGTTCTGCACCTTGATCTCACGTACGGTGCCCGCCCGGTCGGCGGTGATCTCCTTGAAGATCTTCATGGCCTCGATGATGCACAGCGTCTGCCCCTGCACCACGCGATCGCCAACCGCCACAAAGGGTCCGGAGTCCGGATTCGGGGCTGAGTAGAACGTGCCCACCATCGGGCTCTCCACGCGGTGTCCATCATCCGCCTGCACGACCGGACCCGACGCAGCCGAACCGGCAGGAGCGGCGGGCCGCACGGTCACGCGGGCGCCGCCGATCTCCACGCTCACCTCCGACTGCCCCGCACCCTCAACAACCTCGATCAGCGTCTCCAGCAGGCCGCGGTCGATGCCCGGCCCGGCCTCACCCGACTCCTCCAATGCCAGCGAGCGGCGGCGATCAAGCAGTCGGCGGCCGGAGTCGGGGAACTGCGCCAGGACGATGGCGTCCTCTTCCGACACATCTGACGGCGCTGCGGCGAGAACGGCTTCGAGGTCGGGGGTGGGAATGGACACCGCGGCTCCTCGGGCCACGGCCATGGCAGCATCCGCGACGGGGCCGCGCAGGCGGCCGCGACCGCCCATCGCCACGACTGCGAGTGCCGGGGTGGTCTCGCGCCAGCGCACGCCATCAAGCACGTGCTGCGCAGCCTGCGACACGATGTCCTCACCGATCGGCGGTGCGAGCGTGACGCCACCCAGGTCGCGCGAGACGGCAGCGCACTCGTCGGCTGCTTCGTGCAGGCGGCCAGCAAGACCTTGGCGCGCAAGACGCGCGGTGAGCCCGGCGGCAAGATCGGGCGGCAAACTGACCTGCGGCCCCCCTGCCAGTTCGGCGGCACGGCGCACCCGCTCGGGTGGCACCAGCGGCCAGATAACCCGGCCGGCCTCCTCCAGCGACTCGCGCCTGGCGTCGAGCTCGCGGTCACCACCGTGCAGCGCAGCCTCCAGCGCCTCTGCCGACGGCCGGCCGGCCACGAGCGCAACGGCGCCCACGGCGGCATGGATGGCGTCGGCGCCAGCCACGGCGGCCGCAAGCGCGGACATCGAGGCGAGACCACCGGGCGCACGCACCGAGACCTCGACGGGAATTGGTGACACGGCCACGATTTCGGCCACAAGTGCGCCGAGTCGCATCGGCGTGAGGTTGCAGCCCACATCCGACACGCAGAGCGCAACAGCCCCCGGCAGCGACGCCAGGGCGATGGCCTCCTCCACCCAGCGCGGGTCGGACGCCTCGGGCCACGGGCCGAGCAGCAGCGTGGGCACGAACGCCACGCCGGCCTCGCCGGCCCCCTCGGCGATCGGGCGAAGCGATTCGGGGTCGTTCAGTGCGTCGAATGCCCGCACACGGCTGACGCCGCTCATCGCAGCCGACTGCACCAGACGCCGGGCCACACCTGGGCCCACGGCGACATCGCCCAGCAGGGTATGACTGGCCAGCACCAGGCCAACCGGCGTACGGCCCGCAAAGCGGGCAACCACGCGCAGGCGGTCGAGGGGGCTCTCCGTACGGCCATCCATGCAGGCCCGGGCCGCAGATGGGTCCATGGCCTCCAGTACCCGCGCGCCCTCCGGCGCCAGGGCGGCGGCGGCCGACCCCAGTTCGTCCGGCGCAATGCGGGAACCCCACGGCGGGGTTCCCAGATCCGACAGGGTGACATCGACCAGGCCGATGCCCTTGAGGGCGTCAGTGCTCATGCGCGGCTCACGTACTCCCGGCTGCGGGTGTCCACCTTGATGCGGTCACCCTCGTTGACAAACAGCGGAACATTCACCGTGGCGCCGGTCTCCAGCAGTGCGGGCTTGGTGACGTTCGAAACCGTGTCGCCCTTCACGCCCGGGTCGGTCTGCGCGACCACGAGCTCCACCGTTGCCGGGGGCTCGGCGCTGTACGGGGATTCCCGGATAAACAGCACCTGCACCTCGGTGCTCGGGGGAATGAGATCAAACGACCCGATGTCGGTCTTCAGCACCGTCACCTGCTCATAGGTCTCGTGGTCCATGAACACCACACCATCGCCATCTTCGTAGAGCATCTGCATGGTTTTGGTCTCGGTGAGCACGCGCTCGAGCTTCTCGCCGGCGCGGAAGGTGCGGTCCATCGTTCCGCCGCCCAGCTTCTTCAGCTTGGTGCGCACGAACGCGCCGCCCTTGCCGGGCTTTACGTGCTGGAACGAGATGACCGACACAAGATCGCCGTCAACATCGAGGACCCAGCCGTTTTTCAGATCGTTGCTGCTGATTGCACCCACGCCCTGCTCCCTATGCGCTCGTGTTGATCAGATCGGTGGTGATGCCCGTAAGCACCTCGCAGCCGTCATCGGTGATGACGACCTGGTCCTCAATGCGCACTCCGCCGATCCCGTCCAGGTAGATGCCCGGCTCGATGGTCACCACCATGCCGGTTTGGAGCACCTCCCCGCCCTCTTGTCGCAGCCATGGCCGCTCGTGGATGTCGAGCCCCACCCCGTGTCCGAGCCCGTGCCCGAACCGTTCCCCGAGACCCGCACCCGAGATGATGCCGCGTGCCACGGCGTCGAGGTCCCCGGTATGCACACCGGGGCGGCAGGCGGCGAGGGCTGCGCGCTGCGTATCGAGGCATACGCGGTAGGCCTCATCAAGCTCGGGTGGCAGTGGCCCGGTGGCGAAGGTGCGTGTGCAGTC
>CAJAPZ010000091.1 GCA_903943955.1 uncultured Actinomycetes bacterium | reverse complement strand
GGTGTGCCTCGCCGGTGGTCGGTGCCAGCGAGGATTTCGCGACCCCCCTCCAGCCCGCACGGCGGGCAGGTGGAGGGGTGTGTGCCGGGCGGCGATGCGGCGGCATGGGCGGGGACGTTGGAGTTCACGCGCCTGAGGATACGGTCCGGGCGCCACACCCACCCGCATGACCCGGGCCGGGGACCCGCGATACGGGAGCCACCGAACATCGAAAGGGGTACCCTTCCCGGATCGTGAGCAGCCTTCCTGAACCCAGTGAGATCCTCCCGCACCGCGCGCCGTTCCTGTTCGTGGACGAGATTGTGGAATTGGTGCCGGGCGAGTTGGCACGCACCCGGTGGACGCTGGCCCCCGACACCCCATTCCTCGTGGGCCACTTCCCCGGGGAGCCCATCATGCCCGGGGTCATCATTGTTGAGGCCCTCGCCCAGACTGGTGCATTGGCGGCACTGTCGCTGCCCGGTAACCGCGACAAACTGGCGCTCTTCGCTGGCATTGACAAGGTGAAGTTCCGCCGACCCGTGCGCCCGGGGGAGACCCTCGAGATGACCACGCGCGTCACGCGCCAGCGTGGTCCGATCGGGCAGGCCGAGGCAGAAGCCCGGGTGAACGGCGAGCTCGCATGTCAGGCCATCCTCAAGTTCGCGATCGTTGACCGCGACGGGGCGGTCTGAGCGTGCTGGCACTGACGGGGCGCGCTCGCCCCCGTGCCCGCCTCACCGGCGTGGCGTCGTACCTGCCCGAGCGGGTGCTCACAAACGCTGAGCTGGAAACGATGGTCGACACCACTGACAAGTGGATTCGCGAGCGCACGGGAATCTCTGAGCGGCACATCGCCGCCGACGATCAGGCGACGTCCGACTTGGCCTTGGGTGCGGCCCAGGCATTGCTGCGCAGCACGCGTACGAGCGCTGCCGACCTCGACCTGCTGATCATCGCAACCACCACGCCCGACCACATCTTTCCGCCCACCGCCACGCTGGTGGCGGATCAACTGGGCGCCACATCGGCCGCCGCGCTCGACATCAATGCCGTCTGCAGCGGGTTTGTGTACGGGCTTGCGCACGCCACCGGGATGGTGGAGTCGGGCCTCGCCCGCAAGGTGATGGTGATCGGCGCCGAGACGCTGTCGCGCATCGTGGACTGGAACGACCGCAGCACGTGTGTGCTCTTTGCCGATGGTGCCGGGGCCGTGCTGATTGAGGCGGACGACGAGGGCGATCCCGGGTCGGGGGTGATCGGATTTGAGCTGGGCGCCGACGGCTCAGGCAAGGACCTCCTGTGCATCCCCGCGGGCGGGTCCCGTCGGCCGGCGCGCTCGGAGGGTGTCGAGCCCGCCGACCTGTGTATTCAGATGGCGGGCCGCGAGGTGTTCCGGTTTGCCACCGGGATCATGGTCGAGTCGGCGACGCGCCTTCTGCAGGAGGCTGGAATTTCCACCGAGGATGTCGATCTGCTGGTGCCGCATCAGGCCAACTCGCGCATTATTCAGCATGCGGCCGAGAAGCTGGGGATTCCCCCGGAGAAGGTGGTCATCAACATCGATCACGTCGGCAATACCTCGTCGGCGTCGATCCCCATCGCCCTGGCCGAGGCCGTGGAGCAGGGAAATGTGGCGCCGGGTGATCTGCTGCTGATGGTGGGCTTCGGTGCCGGGCTCACGTGGGGTGCCGGGCTGGTGCGATGGGAGCCGTGGACGTGATTGCCCTGCTGTTTCCGGGTCAGGGTGCCCAGCAGGTGGGGATGGGGCGCGACCTGTGCGAGGCGTACCCCACCGCGGCTGCCACCTTTGCCGAGGCCGACGACGCACTGGGCTACGACATCACGAAGATCATCTTTGAGGGTCCCGAGGCCGACTTGGTACGCACCGACGTGTGCCAGCCCGCCATCCTCACCATGAGCGTCGCGTGTCTGCGCGTGGCCGAGGAGCAGGGACTGCGTGGCGATCTCGCGCTCGGCCACTCGCTGGGCGAGTACTCGGCCCTGGTGGCATGTGGGTCCATCGGATTTGATGAGGCCCTTCGTCTGGTGGGTGAGCGTGGTGCGGCCATGCAGGCCGCGGGCGAGGAGCGCCCGGGCACCATGGCCGCCGTGCTGGGGCAGTCCGACGAGGACGTTCAAGCGCTGTGCGACGAGGCCGGCGACGTGTGGCCCGCCAACTACAACTGCCCCGGTCAGGTCGTGGCGTCGGGCTCGGTTGACGGCATCGCGCGCTTGCTCACGATTGCGGGCGACCGAGGCGTGAAGGCCACTCAGCTGAAGGTGGGCGGCGCATTTCACAGCCCGCTGATGGCACCCGCGTCGGATCGCCTGGCTCCGGCGCTTGAGGCCTGGGACCCTTCGCCACCGTCGCCCGCGTTTCTGTGTACCACCACCGCACGCGTGGAGCCGGCGGATCGTATGCGTGCGGTGTTGCTCGACCAGCTCACATCACCGGTACGGTTTGGTCAGGCCGTGGAGGTTGCGCTGGCGATGGGTGCAACAACCTTTGTGGAGCTGGGCCCCGGCCGGGTCCTGTCGGGACTCGTAAAGAGGATGAAGCGGGACGCATCGCTGCATCAGTTGTCGGGGCCAGACGATCTGGCGGGTATCGCGGAGGTGATGGCATGAGCACGGCACTGGTGACGGGCGCAAGCCGTGGGATCGGTGCGGCATGTGCGATCGCCCTGGCTGGCGCAGGGTACGACGTGGGCGTGGGGTACGTCGCTGATGAGGCAGGGGCAACGGCCACCGCCACGGCGATTGAGGCATTGGGGCGCCGGGCGCATGTGGTGCAGGGCGACATCTCCGATTCGGCCGCTGCCGAGGCAATGGTGACCGGTACCGAGGAGGCGCTGGGTCCGCTTGACGCGCTGGTGCTGAATGCCGGCATTACCCGCGATGGCCTGATGATGCGCATGAGCGACGACGACTGGGACGCGGTCATTGGCACGAACCTCTCGGGTTCGTTCTTCACCGCGCGCGCGGCACTGCGGGGCATGATGAAGCGCCGCAGCGGCAGCATCGTTGCGATATCGAGCGTTGTCGGCATGATGGGGAATGCGGGC
>CAJAPZ010000090.1 GCA_903943955.1 uncultured Actinomycetes bacterium | reverse complement strand
TCGCCGCCGCTGCGTTCATGCGGCATGACCGTCCGGCCGGGTTAAACGTACCCGGCGCCTGGATAAACCATTGGTCGTAGCCCGAGCCGGCCGAGGGAGTCGCATCGATGGAGACATACGGAGCGCCGCCGGGGGTGGTGTCGAATTCCCATCGCGCGGGCGAGTCCTGGTTCCACCCGACCGGCCGCGGCGGAGTCGCGCCATTCGATTGAACCGTGGGTGCGAACTCAGTGGCAAACGTCGGGACGGTGCTCTGAATATCGACGCCCGGAGCCGCGACGTCAACGGTCCTCACACCCCAGTTGGAGAAATCCGCCAGATTGCCGCTCGCATCGATGGCGGCCACACACAGCACATTGGGCAGCCGCACGTTGCACGGATAGGCCGGTGTGACGTCGTTGTCGGACCCGTCATTCCCGGCGCTCACGACATACAACGTGTTCGGGTTCTGCTGGATTGCCTCGGCCATGACCTCCCCGCCGGATGCGCCGCTGATGCTCGCGTTCACGACGCGCGCCACGCCGCCGGCATATGCCATCCCCCCGGCAGTCGACGCGGCGGTGCCCGCGTTGGCGAAATTGAGCGCGCGTACGGGAATCATGCCCACGTTCCAGTTGACCCCGGCCACACCAAGCCCGTTATTGCCAACTGCGCCGATGGTGCCGGCGACGTGGGTGCCGTGGGAGTGCTGATCGTCAACGGCGAGTGGATCAACCACGTCCTGGGCATCGGGCACGAAGTTGCGGGCGTCCTGGGTGCGCAGATTGGCCATGAGGTCGGGGTGGTCAAGGGCAACGCCACTGTCAACCACCGCGACTGAGACAGTTGCCGATCCCTGCGTGGCACCCCAGGCGCCCATCACGCCGAGATCCATACCGGCAACCCCGGAGAACGGGCTCGGAGCCTGCACCTGCTGGCCGGTGTTGCTGAGACCCCAGAGATTGGGGAAGAGCGGGTCGTTCGGGACGTCATCACCATTGACCATCCCCTCGGGCGCAGCCCATCGCACGTCCGCGCGCTTGTCGAGTCTGCGCTCAACGGCGCGAACCGAGTAGCCCTCATCCACCGGCACGCTCCAGACACCCGGAAGCCCGGCCACCCTGCGTGCATCCTGCGGCTGCGCGCCCACCGCATCAAGGGCCCGGAACCGGTCAGCGGCACTGGTCCGCGATGGTGTCCCGGCCTTGAATTTCACCAGCACGCGGTCCACCACCGGGTGGATATCCGCGGGAGTGGCGAGCAGTGAATCCACGACCTTGTCCCCGGACACAGATACGGGGCTAATGGAGATGGGGGAGAAGTCATTGCCATGCTCCACCGGACCGATCGACTGCACAGGTGCAGCGGCCATTGCCGCAACTGGTGCCGCGATGGCGGCGGAGGCGACGATCGCGGCGATTATCGCCCCACGGCGTGACTGACCATTCATGCGTGCTCCCAGGGGAAGGTGGATTTGAAATTCATATCAGGCACCCTCGCCACGCCAAGCGCCCATGGGCTATACCGGTTCATTATTCGGTCTTCACGTTGATCGAGAGGGTCTTTGAGGCCACCGCGCCGTTTGCGGTACGTGCCTCGATCGTCAGCGTCCAGGCGCCGGGGGTCTTACGCAGCGCGCTCGCACGGCTGTAGGGCACGCGGATGAGGGTCTCGCCGGCCAGTGCACCCGGGCGGCCGGCGGGAATGCGGTGCACCACACGCGACTGCCGGTCGCGTGCGCCGACCCGGGCGAACGTGATGGTGACGTTTGCCGACTCGGAGAGGCTGTACGCGATGCGGCCCCCGAGGCCAGGCACCAAGGTGCGAGGTGTCAAGGCCACGTCTGCGAGCGCGAGAGCCGGACCGCTGGCGGGAGCGCCACCGGGTGCAACCGGCGCCGCGGTGCCGGGGACGGCAACAGGCTCAAGGTCGAACTCGTCAGGCTGGCGCGGCACGCCATCGGCGTGCCGTCGCGGCGTAACCGGCATGCCCGCCTCAGAAGAAGGCCCGGTGCCGATCACGTTGATGGCTGCGACAGCCACCCGGTACGCGGTGCCGTCCTCCAGGCCGGTAATGGTGCAGAGAGTGGCACCCGTCGTGGAGCACGTGGCGCCGCCGGGCGTCGCGGTGGCGACGTAGCCCGTCACGGCACTGCCGCCATCCGACTCCGGCGCCGACCAGCCCACCTCGATGCGCCCGGGCAGGGCTGTCAGCTCAGGGGGCCGCGGAGCGCCGGGTGCGGTCATGGTCGGCGTCCGGGTCGTGGCCGGAACAGAGGCAGAACCAGTGCCCACAGCATTCGTGGCGGTAATCGTGACCTCATAATCAGTGCCGTGGGGCAGCCCGTTGATGGTGCAGGTGGTGGCGCCATCGGTGCTGCACTGGGCGCCGCCCGGCGACGCAGTGGCGGTGTAGCCGGAAATCGCCGTGCCGCCGTCGAAGTCCGGGGCG
>CAJAPZ010000089.1 GCA_903943955.1 uncultured Actinomycetes bacterium | reverse complement strand
CGTACGGCAACTTCCCAAAGGACTGCGGACAGTGCGACACCTACGGCCCGCTCAACTACCTGGCCTACGTGCCATTTGAGGTCGTCGAGCCCCTTCAAGGCAAATGGGATGACCTACCAGCCGCGCACGCCGCCGCCACACTGTTTGACGCCCTCGCGCTGCTGGGGCTCATGGTCGCCGGGTGGCGACTTGGTGGACGACGCCTGGGGCTCACCCTGGCCATCGCATGGGCGGCATTCCCGTTCACCGCGTTCACGCTGTCGAGTAACTCCAACGACGCCCTGATCGCCGCGGCCATGGCCTGGGGCCTGGTGCTCGCCGCCCGGCCCATGGGCCGTGGGATCACGCTGGGCCTCGGCATCGCGGCCAAGATCGTGCCCGTGGTACTTGTGCCGCTGTGGGCACGCCATCCATTTCCGAGAGCCAACCCGCAGGGTGGCAGGCGCAGGCTCATGGCCTACATCGGTGGGCTCGTTATCGCGGCACTGCTCACCGGGTGGGTGCTGTTCCTCGACGGGCTCTCGGGGGTGACGGCGTTCTGGTCACGCACCGTCGGATACCAGGCAGGCCGCGACTCGCCGTTCTCGATCTGGGGGCAGCACCCGGATCTTGGATACGTGCACATCGCGCTGATGGGGCTGGTCATCGTCGCCGGGCTCGCGGTAATGCGGTGGCCACGGCGCATCGACCTGGTGCAGTGGGCGGCAATCGGCGCGGCGCTGCTGATCGGCTTTGAGCTCACGCTCACGCACTGGTTCTATCTGTACATCCCGTGGTTTCTGCCGCTCATCCTTGTGGTGGTGGTGCCAGAGTGGCCCCGGCGCGAACGGGACCCCATTCCCGCGCGCACATCGCCGAACCCCGACACCGGCGCGCAGCGAGAGGCCACCACCGCATGAACCCACGGCTGGAGAAGTGGCTGCCGCTGTGGCTCTCGGTGCTCGCACTGCTTGTGTGGATCGGCCCGCTGCAGTGGATGGCCGCGTACGCCTCACAGATCTCCGACGTGCCCGTGTATCAGGCCGTGTACGACCACATGAGCGCCGGGGAGATGCCCTACCGCGACTTCCCGCTTGAGTACCCGCCGGGAGCCGCGGTGCTCTTCTGGATCACCGGCGTGTTGCCGGGCGCATTCGGTTTCACGTTCGCCACCCTCATGCTGTTCTCGCTCATCGCCACCGTGATCGCGGTGACCCTCACGGCGAAGGCACTCGGCATGTCACCCAGGCGGCAGATGGCAGCCGGCGCGGTGGTGGCGCTGTCGCCGCTCTTGCTGGGAAACCTGCTGACCACGCGGTTCGACCTGCTGCTCGCCGCACTCATCGCCTGGATGCTGTGGGCCGTGGTGACCGACCGCATGACCATGGCGTGGGTGATCCTTGCGGTGGCCATCCTGGTGAAGTTGGTGCCACTGGCGTTCATCCCGGTGCTGCTCATCGTGCACTGGCGGCGCCATGGCTGGCCCTCGGTGGCCCGTGCGGCGGGATGGTGTGCGGCAATCGTGGCTGTGGTTGTGGTGCCGCTCATCATCACCGCCCCACATGGCATGTGGGGATCCATCTCGTACCACCTCGACCGGCCCCTGCAACTTGAGTCCACCGGCGCGGCATACCTCATGAGCCTGAGGGTTCTCGCGGGTGCGCCGCTGGCGGTGGAGAGTTCGTTTGGATCTCAGGGGCTTCCCGGGGATGGACCCCAGTTCGTGGCGCTCATCTCCACCGTGGTGCTGGTGGTGCTCGTGGCCACCATCGCCTACACGCTGTGGCGCCTGCTGCTCACGAGCCCGGCCATGGCCGACTCAAGCCTGTTCGTCGCCGCCATCGCCACCACATGCATTGCACTGCTGGTGGCGGGCAAGGTGCTGTCGCCGCAGTTTCTCGTGTGGATCATCCCGGGGGCGGTGCTCGTGACCGGACGCATGGGACGATGGGCCGTGGGCATCAGCGTGGCAGCACTGCTTGTGACGCAGGCCTACTTCCCAGCCGGCTACTGGCAACTGGTGGCGCTGCAGACCCCACAGATGGGCATTCTCATCCTGCGTGATGGGCTGCTCATTGTGCTCATGGCACTGTGCTGGCCAAGGCGCGCGGTGGCCACGGCCGCCGAGAAGTTATCGTCCGCCTGAGACAGGCGTTGCGGATGTCGTGACGGAGCAGGGGTGGGCCATGCCTCGGGGAAATCCCCATATCGTGCCCCACCCCATGAAGATTGCTCTCGCACTCACCACCGCATGCGCGCTCATCGCGTGCACCGTGGCCACGGCACAGTCTGCGGTCAACGCGGCGGTGTCCCCAATCACCATCACGGTGCCCACCTCACTGCTGCAGGCGACCACCGTGCGGGTGACCCGCGTCGACGGCACCGTGGAAGCGACCCTCCCCCCCATCCCAATCGCCACCACCCCGGGGGCGGTGACTGTCGTATGGAACGGCGGTCGTGGCACCGGTGGCGGGGGTCAAGTTCTGCCCGATGGCGAGTACCGGCTCGACGCCACGCTCACCGACGGCACCGTGGTGGCCGTCACCCCACCCTCCGTCACGCTGGACGCCACCAACCCCGCGCCGGTGCTCACCCCAGCGGTGCCCACCGTGCCCAACCGGCAGACCGCGGCAATCCCACTCCGCCCTGGCGGCGCCTCGCAGGTGCGGGCAATCGTCAAGCGGCCCGGGGCGGATGGGGCCACCCTTGCCACAGGCCAGTGGAAGACGGCGGGCGACGTTCTTCAGCTTCCACCCGCACTTCGGGCCAACCGCATCGTCGGGTTGGTGTCGGTCACTGCAGAGGGCAGGGACGACGCGGGAAATGTCGGCCTGAGCACGCCCGTGCTGTGGTCGGTGCAGCCCCCCGGACTCGGCACGGTCATCGTGCACCGCATCCAAACCCAGAAGCCGCTGGTGGCGGTGACCGTTGATGACGGGTACGGCCCCTCCGAGGCCATGCGAATGATCGCCAGCGCGCGCGCTGCAAAGGTCACCATCACTTTCTGCTTCAACGCCATCAACCAGAGTCTGTGGAGTCAGAGCTTTCGCGACATGCTGCGCACAGCCATCATCGACGGGGTGCTCGAGGTGTGCAGCCACGGCTATTCGCACACCACCGGCGTGGGTACCACGGAGGCATTCGGCAGGTCGGATCTCAGGCGCAATTCACCTTGGGATGCCCTGGCCGGGTACAGCACCGCACCGTTCTACCGTCCGCCCTTCGGTGCATATGGCCCGGGCCTGCGCGCGGCCGCAGGCGCCCTGGGCTACCGCTACGTGCTGATGTGGGACGTTGACACCAACGACTGGCGGGGACCGCCACCCGCGTCGGTCATCACGCAGCGTGCAGTGGGTGGGGCCCGTCGCGGGTCAATCATCCTCATGCACACCAAGCCCAATACCGCCGCCGCGTTCCCCGGAATTCTGCAGGGGCTCAAGGCGAAGGGCCTGCGACCGGTCGGGCTCTCCGAGTTGTTCGCAGCCGGGCGCCCCGGCTGAGCCGACTCAGCCCCGGGGTTGCTTCACCCGGCCCCACAGGGGGGCCAGACGGGCAAGTTGATGCGTGGGGGGCTCATCGTCGGTGAGGGGCGGATGCCCCTGCACCATGCCCGCCAGCGCGCGACCGGTGCGTGCCTCCCACTGCGATGCGTCACGGGCCAGCGACCTGCCAAGAGCCTCGGGCGGCAGCGGCCGATCACTTGCCACCAGCAGCACGTTGCCCGAGGTGCGGTGCTCCAGCACGGCGGGGTCAGCGATGAGCGCAACCTCGGGAAAGTGCTGCAACATGCCGGCGGCCATGGCGCGCGCGAGTTCCAGCGGCTCAACGTCGATCAGGTTCATTGCGTACAGGCCCCCCGGGCGCAGCACCCTGCGCACCTCGGCCACGAACTCGCGGGTGGAGAGCGCGTGTGGAGCCACAAGCCCTACGAAGGCATCCACAACCAGCAGGTCGAGCGCAGCATCGTCGGTTGCCAGCACGGCGGCGCGGCCATCACCCACCGTCACATCGAGGCGGGGCACGTCATCAAGTGCCAGATGGTCGCGCGACACCTGCACGATTCCCCCATCGCGCTCCACCACACGCACACGTGCCCGTCGACGTGTGGCCACGAGATACCGGGCCAGGGTGCACGGGCCACCACCGATCTGCAGGGCATCGATCGCGTCACGCTCGGCAAATATGGCATCAACAACCCTCACAAGGTGCCGGAGATACTCAAACACGATGCGCGTGGGGTCGTCCAGGTCCACGTGCGAGGCCTCTACGCCATCCATCAGCAGCAGCCGACCGCCGGGGTGATCACGATCGGCCCGAATCTCCACCGTCACGAAGTCGGTGGCAATGGGATACGGAGGTGCCGGAGGAATGCTCACCCCCGCATAATGCCCGGCAACCGGGGTCAGTCCCCGGGTGGGGTCAGTCCCCGGGTGGGGTCAGTCCCCGGGTGGGGTCAGTCCCCGGGTGGGGTCAGTCCCCGGGTGGGGTCAGTCCCCGGGTGGGGTCAGAGATCGG
>CAJAPZ010000088.1 GCA_903943955.1 uncultured Actinomycetes bacterium | reverse complement strand
CGTATGCCTGCCCACCCACGTTCTGCCACATGGGGCACGAGTACAGGCAGGCCCCGCAGCGGATGCACGAGAGCACCTCTTCAAACTCCGAACCACGCAGTGCTCCCCGCCCGCCATCGATGATGACCAGGTGGAACTCCTCGGGGCCATCGGTCTCGCCCTCGCGCCTCGGTCCGGTGATGAGACTGACGTAGTTCGCCGCGTCCTGGCTGATGGCCGCCATGGGAAGCACCTGCAAGATATGCGCGGCCTCATCCCAGTCGGCGACCACACGCTCCATCCCCATTACGGCCACGTGGATGCGCGGCTGTGATGTGACCAACCGGGCATTGCCCTCGTTCTCCACGATGCACACGGTGCCGGTGGATGCCACGGCGAGGTTTACGCCCGAGATACCGATCTCGGCCTGGGCGAACTTCTCGCGCAGCCGCACCCGGGCATGCGCCACAAGGCCCTCGCGATCGGTGGGCACATCGTCGGTGCCGGCCTCCTCGCGAAAGAGCGCGGCCACCTGGTCGCGGTTGAGGTGCACAGCCGGGGCGATGATGTGGGACGGGTGCTCGTTGGCCAGTTGGATGATCCACTCGCCCAGATCGGTCTCAACCACCTCGAGTCCGGCGTGCTCCATGGCCTCGTTGAGCTTGATCTCCTCGGTGGCCATCGACTTGCTCTTGGCCACCACGCGTGCGCCGCGTGCCCGTGCCAGATCGGTGATGTACCTGCATGCCTCATCGGCATCTGCTGCGCGCACCACCACACCGCCGCTGGCCCGCACGTTCGACTGCAGTTCGGCAAGCAGGGCCGGCATGTTGCGGATGTTCGACCGCCTGATGTCGCGGGCACGGTCGCGCATCTGGTCAAACCCGAAGTCGCGCTTCATCACCTCGCGCCCGGCACCCCAGCTGTCACCGGCTGTGCGCAGGTTGTCGGCGAGCGTGGGATCACGCAGGGCATCCACTGTGCGCTCGCGCAGCGTGCCTTTGACATCGGGGTAGGCCACGCCGGGATTACGGCGCCGGCGACGGGTGCTCACGAGCCCAGGACCTCGGAGATATGACGGGCGCGGATGGGGATCCCCGTGCGGTGTGCGCGCCCGGCGATGTGCATGAGGCACCCGAGATCGCACGACACCACCTCAGGCGCGCCCGTGGCTGCGGCGGCCTGCGCCTTCTGCTCGCCCAGCCGACCCGACAGCTCTGGGAAGTCGAGTGCGAACACCCCGCCGAATCCGCAGCACTGGTCGGTATGGGCCATCTCCCGCACCTCACACCCCGGCACCTTCGCGAGGGCGTCACGCGGACTCTCGTTTTCGTCCAGCACGCGGAGCATGTGGCATGAGTCGTGCACCGTGAGGGCGCCACATGCCTTGGCACGAGGGTCGAGGTCGTGCTTGGCGATAAATTGTGTGAACTCAATGGTGCGGAGAGCAAGATCGAGGGCGTCCTCCTCGTCGGGCTGCCCAGCAAACAGCTCGGGGTACGCATGGATGACCATCCCCGCGCACGATCCGCTCGGCACCACCACCTCATCACTCCCCGCGAACACCTTGATGGTGTGTCGCGCCACGGCGCGGGCCTGATCGGGGTGGCCGGCCGTCCAGGCGGGCTGACCGCAGCAGGTCTGACCCCGCGGCACCTTCACATCAACGCCGGCCCGCTCCAGCGCCCGCCGTGTGGCCTTCCACACCTTTGGGGCGACGGCATCAGACAGGCACGTGCGCATGAGGAGAACCCGCATAGGGGGAGTGTAGGCGCGCGGTCAGTCGCGCTTTCGGCATACCACCAGCGCTTCGAGGTAGTCCCAGCGGTGGCGGTCGGGCTCGGCGGCCACACGGGCCTCGAGTTCCGGGAGGAACTCGCCGAGCAGCGCATCGGCGCGCGCATCGTCCTGATGGGCGAATGCCCGGAGCAACAGCAGACCGCGCCAGGCTACGCAACTGCGAATGAAGTCCCCCGCAAACACGCGGGGAGCGGGGCGAGTGGTAGGCTGCACGAGCAGGAATCTTCACGGGCCCGAACCAGTTTCGACGGGGTGGAGAAGGATTGGCAAGCGAGCCGCGGACCCTGAGGACCGCGTTACCAACAGGGAACCAAACGTAGCTGCGGATTCTCGCCAGCTCGCTCTCGCCGCCTAGTAAGCGGATCTGAGAGTCGTCGGCCTTCCCTTCGGATCACGAGGGAGATCACCGGCGTCGCATAGTGATCCTGGCCCCGAGGCAGGGTTCCTCGGTCAAGGGGCGAGATTGCAGGAGGAACTGGGGGCGGAGTGTTTTGCCGAAGATGGCGCCCACCCCGAGATCTACATCATCGGCTGCGCTCGGAGAAACCCATCTGGAAACGCCTTCGGACGCCGGGGCAGTGCCGGCCGGGTCCATCAAGGGTCTCTTCTGTGGAGAGTTCTGCAGAAGGGCCAAATGAAGGAAACAAGCGGGATCCGAGGGGGCCAACTGGGGCCCCTTCGGCGTTGGTGGGGGCGTGGGGCCCGGATTGGCCCATCGGGAGCCGCTTTTTTCGTGTGAGGGGCGCCCCTGCAAATCGACGCCCCAACCACCAATGCCCCGGAGCATGTCCGGGGCGATCGGGGCGGCTACGCCGGGAGTAGGGCCCCGGGTGGCGGCTTGGGCGATGGGTACCCGCCGCCGAGGAGCGAGAGCTTCTTGCGGCGCGCCATCAGGCGCGCATGGCGCCCGTTGTCGCTGAGTGGCACCGGCTTCGCGCGCTCGGTGCGACGCGGGCCGATCCACCCCTGGCGCATCAGCACCCAGCACCACTCGATCAGAAGCGCGGCGCTTGCCCGAAGTTGCTGGCAGGCGATGCCGATCCGCCGCTGGCGGTCATGCAGCTCCTTGCCGCCGGACTTGTAGCGGGTGCGCCAGTCCTCATGGACGTGCTCCAGGTTTCCGATCTGCGCACGCAGCACGTTGTAGGCGGGGGCTGTGCGCCACATCGGGATCAGCCGGCGCGTGGCCTTCGAGCAGAGCATCGATTGCACCCTCCTGCACTTCACGCGGCTGGGCAGCGGGCAGCGGAACCACACACGGGCCTTGCCGCTCTCCTTCGAGAAGCCCACGAAGTCGCACGGAAGACCGCAGTGCTTGCAGGTCGGGATGCCGTGCATGTCGCAGCGCGGGTTGGCAGATGGCGTGTGCCCATCGGCGACCGGGCCCTTGGATGTCTCGCGCGTCGGGGTGACAAGCGTGACGCCGCGCTCGGTGAGAAGGTCGTAGACGGAACTCACCGAGAAGCCCATGTCGGCGATGACGGCGGTCGCCTCGATGCCGGTGGCCTCACATGCACGCTCATAGAGATGTGGGAATTCATCATGTTCATTTCCGTTTGCCGGCGTGACCCGGACCGCGAGGGGCGCGTGCGTGACCAGGTCGATCGCGCCGGTGATGACCCGCATCCGGCGATGAGCGCCGCAGTCGCACCCACCACGAGAGTGGCGGCTGTCGCCCCGATTGTGCGCCTGGTCATCCTCACTCCCCTCCCCGCGTTCTCGTCGCCGTCACGACAGGACGTTGATCTGCCAGAGGTAGAAGTGGGTGTCCCACTTCTTCCTCACGACCTGGATTTCCCGGCCACCGAACGTGTGCGTCCACGTGCCGTCGTATGCGGGCTGGGGATCGACTGGCACGACCGAAAGGCCCCGAACGCGTGGGCGCCCGTTTGCGCCCGTCACCGGCTTGCCGGGGCCGAAGGCGGCGTAGAGCACATTCGAGTGAAACTGGTTGTACGCGCTCAGGTTGGCAGTGACCCAGCCCGCTGCCCCCTCCCACGTGAGGTACGTGACGACGGACCCACCTGTCATCGCTCCGCCGGCCTCGGACGCCGTGGCCGAATTACCAGTCGCGAGCAGCGTCTTGACCGGGCGGAAGACGTGCCCAATGCACGGATGGCACACGCCGACCAACTGAACGCGGATGGTCGTATTGCTCTTGTTGGTGATGGTCACCTTGGTGCCGCGGTACGTCGCGGTCTCGTGGTGCCCGCCGGCCGGGGGCGCCGCGATGCTTGTCGTGGCGCAGAGCGCGGACGCAGCCGAGAGCACAGCGACTGCGGCGATGGTTGTGGGTCTGCGCATTGAGGGGCCTTTCATCGAGCGTGGGGTCACGGGTTGAGGTTGATGGTCCAGGCGACCGGGTTGACGTTGATCGTCCCCCCGGGAAATGTTCCGACCTTCGCAATCGGGACACGTGTAATGGGAGTGCATGTGGCGCAGATGCTGCCGCGAGGAGCCGGTTCGATTGCCCAGTGATATGTGTACATATCGCTGAACTTCGACTTGACCTTGAAGTTCACTGGGAACGCCCGGTGCTCCATAGTCCCTGTGCTGTTCTTGCCGATCGGCACGATGAACCGCTGAGTCCAGGCGCCAAGCAGTGTCACGTTCACCCGCATGTGGGCGCTGCTCGCGGCCGGGATCGTCAGGGCATATGCGCTCGGATTCGGTGTGCCCCACTCGGTGCAGTTGGGGATGGTCGCGGTGAGGCGAACGGGCACGTGCAGGTGATTCGAGAACGTGATGGTCTTCGTCCGCCCGCCCGACAGCGCCGGACACTCGGTGGTGGCCATCGCCTGGGTGCCATGCGCCAGTGCGCCGAGCATGGCCGCCGCACCCAACCCAACGGCCAGCGCGGTGGTACGGCCGCCGCGCGTGCGCGTGCCGGGCGCCATCACGGGAGGAGCCCCACTGCGACAGTGCCCCTGCCCTCGCCGCCGCCAACCGTGGCCGTGATCTGCCACGACCGGCCCCCGGTCGGCACCGTCGCCGCTGCCCCCGCAACCCACGGAGCACTGCTCGGCGGCAGGCTCGGATTCTGCGCCCACATCGTCAGCGCCGTCGGGTCGCTCTTGCAGTTGCCGTTCCGCACACCCAGGCGCACAGTGCGGTGCGTGCGCCCCGACGACAGCGTCGCCGTGAACACCTTGGGGTTGTTCCGGCAGTTGGGATCGAGCACCAGCACCGATGACTGCCCCGGCGCCAGTGCCAGCGGCGTGTACGCGGGCATCATCGGCGATCGCCCAACCCAGTCGGCGCAGTCGACGCCGCTGAAGGTCCACGTGACGGCCTGCGAGAGGTTGTTGCGCATTGTCAGGCGGTAGGGGTTGGCGTGCGCCTTGCCCGTTCCCGCACATGTGCCGGCGGCCGCATGCGCGGTGCTGGCGCTTGCCACCGACAGCGTGCCCAGGCCGAGCAGCCCACCAGCCGTTGCGAGCGCGGCCGCAGCAAGCGCGGTGGTGGCCATTCTCGTTGTGCGTGTCGTCATTGGTGTGCCTTTCCGTTGTTGTGCGCATGGATCGGGGCGACGGCATGGCAGCACCTTGAGCATACGACGCCTGTACGCAGGCGTCCCGCTCGCCACGGGAATCCCCTCGACGTGCGCGTCCCGCAGGTCGCGATCGACCTCAGCAACTTCACAGCGGCGGAGCTCCGTGACGAAATGAGCCCTGACGAGATTTGGGTGTATCAGCGGTGGTACATCCAGAACAACCCCAGCCACCGGCCCGATCCGGACTACCCGGTCCCGGCAGGCTTCACGGGCCCGGAGATGGGTGACCAGTACCCGAATATCGACACCCGTGTGGATGCGGCCGAGCGGCTCCTCGCGCGTGCCGCCGCGACGACAGATCAGGCCCATCAAGGAAATACGAAGTACCTGAGGGAGCCAACTGGGGCTCCCTCAGTCGTTTTGTTGTGTGCGGAGCGCCTCATTCACTGGGCTCGGGCCCCAACCACGAATTCCCCGGAGCACGTCAGGGATCTGTTCTATGGCGCGCGCCGTAAGCCCCCCCCTGCTGTTGGGGGGCGGGGGAACACGCGACGCGTCGCTCCCCGCAGCCATGGATGCACATGCAGTGCGTCCAGAAATCGGAGCAATCACCCCACGATCACCCGCCGCCCCCTCACCGCAATCTGCGCCCTGGCAGCCGCTGGCGTCGCAGTCGCCGGCTGCGGCGACTCCACCACCTCGGGCGATGCCTCCCCCGCTGGCGCGGCCACCACGGCGCCCGCGCGCCAGGCCTCCGCCGCTACCCCGACCACATGCCCCGAGATCGCGGGCTCCTCCACACGTGGCTTCGCCTTCAGCAGCACGACCCCGGAGGTGACCACCATCAGGACCGAGCCCGGATGGACGTGCTCCGAAAATGGCGGCGGCTTCTCGGGGTCGTCCACCCCGGCGTCGCTCGACGGGGTGCAGATTCCCGCTGGCGGTTCGGTCACGCGGTCCTTGGAGGTGAAGAGGTCTGAGACCAGGGCAGCGCGGTTCGCGCTTTCGTTCTACTCCGGCAGCGACAGGCCCCAGATCATGCCCATCGCCCTCACGGGGAACACGATGAGGTTCGTAGAGTGGGGCCGTAGAGAAGCCGGGGCAACAAAGTGCCCGGGGTACTCCGTGGCGAATGGGGAGGGGGGCGTGAGCTGCGACGTCTCCTTCCCCACCGCAATCGGCGGCGACACGCAGGCCACGGTCACCTTCGACGCGTACTCCTGGGGCTGCGGGAAGCTGCCGGTCGAGATCAGGTTCGCGCTGAAGTAAGAGCTGATATTGGGGTTGGATATCGCGGAAGTGCTGCGCCGCCGCTCGATGCCCGTTCAGCTACACATGCTCGCCAAGGCCACGCGACCGCCGTACGAGATGACCCCGAGCGAGACTTTGGTGAACAGCCCTGGCCACTTCGCCTCAGGCGTCGCAGGGGCCCCGGTTTGCTCCATCGGCAAGACGTGGCACAACTTGTAGTCGAACGGCTTGCGCCCGTAAACCCTTGTTGATCCGGCAACTTCGATCTGATCGTTGTGGGCAATGACATTGATGGAAAGGCGTGCGGTGCCATAGGACGGGGAGCCGCTCACCCCGACAAATTCCATGGTCCAGGCACGGTTGACGTTCTTCCGCGGCTCCAGGGCAAAGGACATCGTCTCGCCGGGCTGGATGATCTTGCCCGTGAACACCTGGCCGGGCGTCGAGACGCCGGACCAGTCGTTGCAGTCGTACTGCCCGGCCTCGAGCATGATCGGCGAGGGCAGTTGGTTCACGATCTTCGACCGATACGTGAAACTCGGGGACTGCTCTGGGCACGCCTTGGTGTCAGGCATTGCGCTTGCGGCTTGGCGTTCAACAGTGACGGTGGATGCGTCCGTGGCTGACGCGCCACACCCTGCCAAGGCGATTGCCACGGGGCCCGTCGCCGCAGCCCCCGTCAGCACGAGTGAACGGCGGTGTGAAACACCAAGGCGCTGAGGCATGGGGCGCTGAGGCATGAGGGTGGGGCTCCTTGTCGGGGTCGGGGGAATCCGCAGATGCCGATGGCTCCGGGCCTATCGATTGTACGTGTGCTGCGAGGCGATCGGATCAACGGGTCACGCCTCATGCAGGTCCGGATCGGAGGGACCCTCTGATACATATGTTCTGGTCGCGCGGCGCTCGCGCGCAGGTCTCTCGTGCACGGGGACTCATCGACCGTGCAGGAGCGCCACCTCCAAGGCCCGGAACCCTCGAAGGAGCAGACGATGCACCGAACGACCCTTGCTGCCTGCTCTGCTCTCGCCATTGGTGTCTCCTTGCTCGCCGGATGCGGCGGGTCGGACACGCCCTCCGACTCACCTGGTGCAACCCGTGGCGCCGCGGCTGCCACCGGCAGCGCCGTCTGCCCTGAGCAGAGGAGCGCGGAGTTCAACGTGGCGTTCACAAACCGGACGGACGAGATGATCACGGTCAGGGCCGAGCCCGGGTGGTCATGCGCGAACTTCTCAGGAACCGGGACGCCGGCGAAGATCGACATGCTCCAGATACCCCCTCGCGGGTTGCGGAACCCGGCGCCGCGCCTGGAGCACATCAGCTGGGGCTCCTTCAGCGACAACACACGCCTCTTCGGACTCTCCTTCTATACCGGGGAGAGCAGGCCGCAGGTCATTCCGATCGACGGCCAGCCGGGCATGGGGGTGTGGGTGACGTACCCGATGCCCCGCAAGTACGGGATTGCAGGCGGCATGGATATGCCGACCCCGGACCAGAGGGAAGAGGGGGTGCTGAGTGGCACCCTGCCGAGTGGAACCCCTGTGACGATTTCATGGTTCACGGCCTCGTCGTCCTCGCCATGGAAGGGCATCGGCATCACCATCAAGCCGAGGTAGGTCGCGGCGGGCAGCGCACGTTCCGGGCCTCCCTCAGCCGTTGGCGGACCGAAATGCGCGGGAATCGCCGATGGGGGCGGGCGTGACCCCAGCACCTCGTCGCGAACGCCTGACGGGGCCATCCGGGTAACCAGTAGGTTTGCCCGCATGAGAGTCGTGATAGCCGGTGGCGGTCTCGTTGGGCTCACGCTTGCGGCGCTGCTGCGGCGGCGCGGCGTGGAGCCGCATGTAGTGGAACGGATGCCGGCCGGCGGCTACGTCAAGCGCGGATTCATGCTCGGCCATCAGGGCTACGACGCGCTGGCGGACTTGGGGCTTCTCGAGCAAATCGTTGCGGCGGGCCGGCCGATCGGCGCGATGCCTGACGGCCGCTCGGCGGCAACGGCGATCGAAGTCGGGCGCGTACTCGCGGCGGTGGGCGAGGGCGTTCCGGTGCTGCACGAGCACACGGTCGTGGCGCTGGAGCGGGATCCGGCAGGTCGCGTGGTTGGTGCCGCGGTGGAGGGGCCCGAGGGCGCGCGCGTGATCGCGTGCGATCTGGTGGTGGCGTGTGACGGATTCCGGTCGCGCGTCCGGGAGATGGCCGGGCTGGAAGCTGAGATTGAGCCGATGGAGGAGGGCAAGATCGAGTGGATGAGCCCGGTGCCGACGCCCGACTCGTTCGACATGGCGTACCTGTCGAATGGCGCTCACATCGGGATGCTCAGCTGGCCCGAGGGGTCATTCGGTTGGCGCACCATGCACCGGTCCGGCCGTGACGCGGCGCTCGCTCCCGGGATTGACGCGTTCGCCGAGGCCTGGAGCCGCCTGCTGCCATCGTCAGCCGACGGGGTGCGCGCCCTCATCACAACCGATGAACTCCTCTACACCGAGCCGGAGTTGCTGTCCTGCCCCAGTTGGTGGGTGCCAGGAGTGGTCGTGATCGGGGACGCAGCCCACTTCTTCGGCCCGGAGACCGGAGCCAGTGCCGGCATCGGCCTGGCAGACGCCTTCGCCCTGGCAGAGGCGATCGCCGCACACCGCACCGACGCCGACGCGGCCTGTGCGACGTATGAGGCATGGCGGGCTCCTGCGGTGCGGCCCTACGAGTCCGGCGACCCCAGCCGGGCTCGGCTGCGCGGCACGCCACTGGCGCCGGGGCGCTCCGAGGAGCGGTGGCCGCCCTCGGCCTAGCCGCCGCGGCCGTCCGCTCTTGGGACGACGGCGCAGCCGAAAGCCCGTGACCATGCGGTGTGTGCAAGACCCCGGTAACCGCGTGTGCAAGCGGTGGGTACGCGGGGAGAACAGCGATGCCCCGACGGGCGCCTCGCCTACTTCAGAAGAGACCCATCAAGGCCTCTTCTGTGGAGAGTTCTGCAGAAGGGCCAAATGAAGGTAACAAGCGGTATCTGGGGGGGCTACCTGGAGCTCCCTCAGTCATTTTGGGCAGGCCCCGTCGGGTGCCCCGTGCCACAATCGCGGGCGGCAGCAGTGCCGGTGCGACCCGATGGGTGGTACATGCACTCGCGCCGAACCCCGGGGCACCTGATCACCGGGGCCTCCACCACCAGGAAGGGTCCGCAATGTACGCAACAGTGCGCGAGTACGACAACGTCCGCGAGCCGACGGAATTGAGTCGCAGGCTGACCGAGGAATTCGTTCCTGTAGTTCGGGCGCTCCCCGGGTTCGTCGCCTACTACTGGATCGACGTCGGCGATGAAGGCGGCCGCATGTGTTCGGTGAGCGTCTTTGAAAGCCGTGAGAGTGCCGAGGCATCCAACGACGCTGCCCTCGAGTGGATCGCTGCGAACCCCGGTCTCTTGCCAGATGCCACGCTCGTGGATGCCGGCCCGGTGGTGGCGCACGGCTAGATGCCGGCGATCAGCGGGCCTTGGCGGCCAGCTCCCGCGCGAGCTGTCCTGCTCACATACGTTGTGAACACGGCTGATGGGTGGCCGGTTCCCGATCCCACTGTGAAGCCTGCGTCGCGCGCGTCGTGACAGTGGTGCCTCCACCCCGGAGAGATGATCGCCCTGCAAATGGGCATGGGCGATCTGGCGACGTCCGAAGAGGCCCATGAAGGACATACGAATTACCTGAGGGAGCCAATCGGGGCTCCCTCAGCCGTTTTGGGGTCGGGTGAGCGCAACGTTCACGCGGTGCAGCGGGTCATCGTGCGGCGCAGAACTTGCGCGAATTCGTCCACACTCAAGCCCCCACTGAGGCGCTCGATCCAGTCAGCCAGCTCGCGGTCACTTGCTGCCACGTGGAAGCCGTTGATATCGAGAAATACCAGGACTGCCATCAGCGCCGCTCGCTTATTGCCGTCGACGAAGGCCTGAGATTGGGCGACTCCATGACCAAGCGCGGCTGCCTGAAGTGCGAGGTCCGCATCGCGGTATTCGGCATACGTGCGCGGGCGTGCAACCGCTCCGTCGAGCGCACTCTCGCTGCGCAGGCGTCGGCGTGCCTCGCTGCCGTCGATGCCGAGGGCGATTGCGAACAGAGCAAGCACGTCAGTAGTCGTGAGCCAATTTGGCGGCCCCGCGTGCTCGGCCATTGTGGGCCGCTACTGGGCGCCGGCGGGGATCTGGCCACCCAGAATCGCCAAGGCTTCAGACCTCTCGCGCGCGATCCGACGACCTGACTCAAGAACCTGCTCGCGCACCCGGTCCGCTGGCGTGATGGTGATCTCACCTTGGTCATTTCGCGACACAAGTACCTGCGTGCCCGGGGGGAAGTCATCCCCCGCGACGGATCGCGGAATCGAGACGACGTTGCTGTTGCCGACGCGGCGAATCTTCATGATTTCCATGGCACGAGTATATACGCGGATATACCAATGCCTCAGGAGAATTCGAGCGGGGCCGGTGTGCGCGCGAGGTGCGCCGGCACGCACGATCGACCTGCGCGTCCGAATGGGCGATCTGGCGACTTCAGATGACGCCCCTCAGGATCTGGCCATATGAGGGTTCGGCAGAAGGGCCAGATGAAGGACATACGAAGCACCTGAGGGAGCCACCTGGGGATCCCTCAGCCGTTCTGGTGCGCCGGGCATGCCCCGAACCGCCCTCGCTGGCTGGCGATGGGGCAGGCCCTTGCGCGCGCCCTATCCCTCGCTGTGGATCTCGAAGGCGGTCTCTTCCGGTGCAGATGTGAATCCACCCTCGACGCCAGCCTCCATCGCGGGGACGATCACGCTCTCACGGAACGCGTCCCAGCTCTCCTGCGAATCGTGCGTTACGGCGATGGTCCAGCCCGCGCGTCCCGAGCCACCGATGTTGGCGGTTGGGCCGGCAACGTGGGTGAGCTGCCCGGCGGGGAGGCCGCCGCCCGCTGGGTGCACGGCCGCGATCATGGCCTTGTACTGCGCTTCGGTTCCGCCTTCGAACTGGTGGATGATTCCGTACTTCATGTGTGGCTCCTCTGCAGACGCGCTGGCCGTTAATGGCATCAACCAAGTGGAGAGCGTCTCCATGAGGCGATGATCCGGGGACATCGTGCCCTCGTGGAGGCATGGACCGGCAAGCGGAGTCCATGCCACGCGGCCGACAGTACTCAGCATCCTCGACACGGGTTCGACTCCTTGGCCCCGAACTCCAGGCACCACGCGCTGACACCGGCTGGCTGCGACCGCCACCGGGCGCCCGCAGCACCGGGGCCGAGACGCCGGAGCGCGTGCAGCGCGATGCATGAGCCATCACTGGGAGATGGCACGTCCCTGCCGCGGCGAGCGTGTTCCCGGCTGCGCCTAACCAGTTCCGTCGGCGGGCGCCGCCGCTGTCGTGGCCCTGATCGCGAGCGGTGCCGGAAGTGGTGAGAGGCGCGGCGCCGGCTCGCCCGCAATTCTCGCGAGCAGCACCCGCCCGGCGAGCTCGCCCATGGGGCGGTAGGGAATCCATGCCGTTGTGAGGCCGCGCTGGTCGGAGCGGGGGAGATCATCGAGGCCGGTGATCGAGACGTCGTCGGGCACCTTCAGGCCCATCTGCTGGACGGCGCCGATTGCGCCGAGAGCCAGCTGGTCGGAGAGCGCCAGAATGGCGGTGGGGCGCGGGGTGGCCCGGAGCGCCTGCCGGGCGGCGATCTCTCCGTGCGCACCGGTGGGCCATGGCGCACCGACCGTGCGGTACACGGGCACTGGTCCCAGCTGGCGCAGTACCTCGCCCGCTGCTTCGAGACGGTCGTCCTGGCCCGGGCTGGCAATCACGGCGATGCGGCGGTGACCGAGGTCGATGAGCAGACGCGCGAGGGCCGCTGCAGCCGTTGCCGCCTCTGCATGTATTGACGGGGTGCCATCAGCCACGGTGTCCACAACCACGGTCGGTCCACGTGCGGCCGCGTCTGGGGTGTTGCGCAGGAATACGCGGCCATCCACTGCCTGCTCGCCGTCACGCCCGGCGAGCACGAGCGAGAGGTCGGCGCGATCGCAAATCGCCAAGAGCCCCTGGGCCACGAGCGATGCCCCGGGATCGGTGAGAAGTGGCTGGGCATCCTGCGGTGCGATGAGCGCCACCATGCCTGTTCGTCCGAGGGCGAGAGTCCGTGCCCCCGGGTTGGGGCCTGCGTAGTCGAGCGAGTCGGCTGCCGCCAGCACCCGCTCGCGGGTGGCCTCGGCGACGCGATCAGGGTTGCTGAACGTATTGGAGGCCGTCCATACCGAGACGCCAGCCGCCTCAGCCACATCTCGCAGTGTGGCGCGGTCGGGTCTTGCGGAGCGGCGACCTAACAGGTTAGGGTGTTTCTTACTAACCACTTAGGGCACTCTACCCAACGGAGCGGAACATGTCAGATCTCTATGCCCCCCAGATGGTCATTCGCAGCCGCATGCTGTACTTCACCTGGGTACCGGAGGA
Organism: uncultured Actinomycetes bacterium; assembly: GCA_903943955.1. Classification (GTDB taxonomy): domain Bacteria; phylum Actinomycetota; class Thermoleophilia; order Miltoncostaeales; family Miltoncostaeaceae; genus SYFI01. The sequence goes on along the minus strand of CAJAPZ010000088.1, from coordinate 2,707 downwards.
CAAGGACGCCGTTCGCACCCTGGTGCCCGCCGAGCTACCGCTGTCGGACAACGCGCAGTGCTTTATTAACCAGTACGTGGTGGATTCAAGCGACGACACCTCGGGCTTTGAGCCCTACTCGCTCACCTACGCCGGCCTTGACGTAAAGGGCCAGGACTCGCCGCAGGGCATTCCCGGGCGCTGGTGGACGCACTACGTCAACTCAAACGCAGACATGACCGCCTACGCCGCCGAGCGCGGTGTGCCGGCGCACTCCGGTGGTGAGACGGTTCTGTCCATCGCCGACGGTGTGCTCACTGCCATCACCAGGCAGGACGGCAAGGACCTCATCCGCACCACCGCAAAGGTGTCCAACGACATCGCCGTGGTGGGCCGAGGCCAGTTGAGCTACCTCACCAAGGTAGATGGGCAGCTCACCAACGGCCTGTACCCGTTTGTGGCGTCGATGGCCGACGGCTGGGAGGTCACCAGCATGGAGTTCCTCGATCCGTCGCACTCCATCTATGCGCTCCGCCCGGCGAGCCCCCTCGAGGTGACGTGGGGCTTCTACTCGCCCGACGCCGCTTTCTGTTACCCCGGTGGAGAGGGTCCGGTCTCGGCCTAGGCAGTTATCGGATGGGCGGTCTGGCTGCACCGGGAGGTAGATCTCCCGGTGCAGCCATTGCCACTGCCGTGCCGACCAAAGGTGATCCGACAGCGGCCATCGGAATGGCCCCCTTTCACCGTGCACTCAACGAACCCGGCGTGGCATCGCCATCCTGCGTAGCGCCACCGCGCCTCCAGATGTGTCAGGTGGTTGTGGAAGCCGTCACGCCGACTTCGCCGAGATTCGGTGCAAGGTCGGTGTGGTGGTGGATCATGCGCCAGCGGCCATTCTCAAGGCGGAATGCGCTGGTGAAGCGGTGCCGCGTGGGCACGCGCTCGCCGTCCACGATGTTGTGGCCCTCTTCAACCCCCAACGCGTAGCCGATGTCCGCACCCTGAATAATGCGCACCTCGATGGGCTCAACATGGCCACCCATACCCGCTGCCACCAGACCATCGAACTGGCCCACCACATCAGCGGGGCCCACAAGGCAGCCGCCAAAGGGGCCGAGCAGCGTGATGTCGTCGGCCTGCGACCAGACGTCGTGCATCGGGGCGGCGTCACCATTGAACGCGGCGTTCAGCGCCACGTAGAAGCCATCATTTGCCGTACGCACATCGGTCATCGGGTTTCCTCGGCGGTTTGAGGGTCAAAAGGAGATCGTGGGAGGTGATCTGCACCGCGACCACGATCCGGTGAAATGCGTGGGCCAGCCACTGAGCCGACGCACGGTTTGAGGATATGTGCAGCAGCCGGGCGGTGCCGTACTCAGCCGCGCACCGTTGTACCGGGTGCGTGGGTGATCAGCGGCTAATCTCCCGCCGCAATCGCAGGTACAGGACGCATCCCCCCGGCTGATCATCACGTTGTCATCACAGGAGAAGACGTCATCGGAAGCGACGCCAAGTGCCCGGTAATGGCCGGCAATCACGAGGGAACCACCAACCGCGATTGGTGGCCGAATCAGCTCGATCTGCGAATTCTTCAGCAGAACCCGCCGGCCGCCGATCCCATGGGCCCCGACTTCGACTACGCAGCGGAGTTCAAGACCCTCGACCTTGACGCCTTGGCACGTGATGTTGACGCGCTTATGACCGACTCGCAGCCCTGGTGGCCAGCCGACTACGGCCACTACGGCCCCTTCTTCATCCGCATGGCGTGGCACAGCGCGGGCACCTACCGCATTCAGGATGGTCGCGGCGGTGCCGGCACCGGCAACCAGCGGTTTGCACCGCTTAACAGCTGGCCCGACAACGTGAGCCTCGATAAGGCCCGCAGGCTGCTGTGGCCCGTCAAGCAGAAGTACGGACGCAAGATCTCCTGGGCCGACCTCATGGTCTTCACCGGCAACCGTGCGCTCGAGACCATGGGCTTTACGACCTTCGGCTTTGCCGGTGGCCGCGAGGACATCTGGGAGCCCGAGGAGGACATCAACTGGGGCGCCGAGCGCGAGTGGCTGGGCGACCAGCGCTACACGGGCGATCGTGAACTGGACAACCCGCTGGCTGCTGTGCAGATGGGCCTCATCTACGTCAACCCTCAGGGCCCCAACGACAATCCCGATCCGCTGGCATCAGCCGTGGACATCCGAGAGACCTTCCGCCGTATGGCAATGCATGACGAGGAGACCGTGGCGCTGGTGGCCGGTGGGCACACCTTTGGCAAGTCCCACGGCGCCGGCGACCCGGGCAAGTATGTGGGTCCGGCACCCGAGGGCGCGCCCATGCACCTTCAGGGCCTCGGCTGGAACAACACCATGGGCACCGGCAGCGGTGTCGACACCATTTCGAGCGGCATCGAGGGTGCGTGGACCAGCACACCGATCACCTGGGACAACTCGTACCTTGAGATCCTGTTCGGCAATGAGTGGGAGCTGACCACCAGCCCCGCAGGCGCTCACCAGTGGACTCCCAAGGACGGCGCGGCCGCGGGCACGGTGCCCGACGCGCACGACCCCTCGAGGTCGCACGCGCCCATGATGACCACCGCCGACATGGCACTTCGCATGGACCCGGCCTACGAGGTCATTGCGCGGCGGTTCCTCGAGCACCCCGATCAGCTCGCAGATGCGTTCGCACGCGCCTGGTTCAAGTTGACCCATCGCGACATGGGCCCGCACGT
>CAJAPZ010000087.1 GCA_903943955.1 uncultured Actinomycetes bacterium | reverse complement strand
GTACGCACCGGACCGGGGCAGATGGCGAATGCCCGCACGCCCGTGCCCCGCAACTCACGATGCAGGCCTCGTACCAGTCGCATCTCAAATGCCTTGGTGGCGGCGTACGTGGACATATACGGAATGGCCTGCGACGCGGCGGCCGACGACATGACCACCAGATCACCCCTGCCCCGCGACACCATCCCCGGAAGCACGTGCGATGCAAGGTCCACCACCGCCACGCAGTTGAGGCGCACTTCGCGCACCTCGGTGTCGCGGTCGAGTTCCACAAACCGCCCCTGCGTACCGATACCGGCGTTCAGCACCGCCACCTCGATGGGCGAGCGCAGCTGATCGAGCATGCCCCGTACCGCGGCGCGCCCTTCGTCCTTGGAGATATCGGCGGCAACCCCGCGCACCTCGACCCCGTGCTCGCGCCGGGCCTGTTCGGCCAGCGCCGCGAGCCGGTCACCACGGCGGGCCACCACCACAAGCGGATGCCCCCGTCGGGCCAACCGAAGCGCGACCTCGGCCCCGATGCCAGCCGAGGCCCCCGTGACAAGCGCCCAACCCCGCCGGGGCTGATCAGTCACGGCGACAACACCGCAGCGAGGCCCGTGGTGTTCCCGAAGGGAAGACGAAACGACGCCATGGCCACCGGGGCACCGCCCCGGTTGACTTGCGATTCCGATTCGCGACCGAAGGGAACACCACGGGCCTCGCTGCGGTGCTCAGGACCCACGATGACCGCTCAGACCCCAGCCGTCTGGGCGATGAGCTCGGGGTAGAGCGGAAAGCGGTCGCCAAGCGCCTTGCTGCGGGTGCGGAGTGCGTCCAGGTCGGTATCGGTGGCCTCGGGCACGAGCGCGGCGGCGATGATGGCGCCCACTTCGCGAAGCTCCTCGGGGCCCATGCCGCGAGAGGTGAGGGCAGCGGTGCCGATGCGAACGCCAGAGGTCACCGTCGGCGGGCGCTCGTCAAAGGGCACACCGTTCTTGTTGACCGTGATGCCGGCGCGGTCGAGGCGGGCCTCGCCGTCAACGCCGGTGAGCGGCGTTTTTGACAGGTCAACCAGCACCAGGTGGTTGTCGGTGCCGCCCGTCACCAGATCAACGCCGTTGGCCATGAGCACCTCGGCCATGGCCTGGCAGTTGTCCACCGTGCGCTGCTGACGTTCGCGGAACTCAGGCGTGAGGCACTGGCCAAAGGCCACGGCCTTGCCGGCGATCACGTGCATGAGCGGGCCACCCTGCAGGCCGGGGAACACGGCGCGGTCGATGGCGGTGCCGAACTCCTCGTCACACATGATGAACCCGGCGCGCGGGCCGCCCAGCGTCTTGTGCATGGTGGAGGTCACCACGTGCGCGATACCCACCGGGCTCGGGTGCACGCCGCCGGCAACAAGACCCGAGATGTGGGCCATATCCACCATCAGGCGGGCACCCACCTCGTCGGCGATCTCGCGGAAAGCCGGGAAGTCGAGGGTGCGCGGGTAAGCGCTGGCACCAGCCACGATGAGCTTTGGCTGTACCTCGTGGGCCTGCTTGCGAATCTCATCCATGTCGAGGCGGCAGGTACCGGGGCTCACCCCGTAGCCGTGGAAGTCGTACATGCGGCCCGAGAAGTTCACCTTGAGCCCATGCGTGAGGTGGCCGCCGTGCGCAAGCGACATACCCATCACCTTGTCGCCGGGCTGGATGAGCACGCTGTAGGCGGCCTCGTTGGCCGTGGAGCCCGAGTGCGCCTGCACGTTGACGTGCTCGCAGCCGAACAGCTCCTTGGCGCGGGCGATGGCCAGATCCTCAACCTCGTCCACCACCTCGCAACCGCCGTAGTACCGCTTGTGCGGCAGGCCCTCGGCGTACTTGTTGGTGAGCACCGAGCCCACGGCCTCGAGAATGGCCATGCTCGTGAAGTTCTCGCTGGCGATCATCTCCAGGGTGTCGGCCTGGCGCTCAAGCTCTTGGCGCAGCAGGCCTGCAACCACGGGATCGGCCTCGGCAAGCGGCTGGGACAGGTGGCTGTCTGAATCGAAGAAACTCACGGCGATGCACTCCGGCGGGTGGGGTGATGGCTGACGGTGCCATCGTAGCGGGGACCCCTGACTACCCCGCCCACCGAAGTGCGAGAACTACGCCTTCGCGCAGCGCATCTGGAACTGCACCAGCGTGGGGTTCTTCGCCTGCGTGAGTGTCAGCGACACCATGGCGGCGTTCTTCCCCTTGGGAGTCATCGTGACGCTCACCAGCGAGCGGTCCTTCCACTTGGGCGACTTGTGGTTGCTCGGGAACTCCTGGATGGTGTAGGCGAGCTTGCCCTTTCGCACCATGCCTGCGGGGCAGGTGCGAGTGTCGGTGCGCGTGACGTTCTTCTTCAGCGCGTACTCACGGGTGAGCGATGCCTTGTGGTGCACCGTGTCGACGACGTCGATGATCTTGCCGTGCACCTGAAATGGGCCATTGGCGGGGAGCGTGACGCTCATGGGGTGCTCGGCGGAGAAGCTGCCGCCCTTTGACCATGTGAGGCCAGCAGCATTGACACATGCGAGGGCTGCCTGCCAGTAGCCGTTGCCACCCCAGTTCGTTACGCCTGCGCCACCCGATCCGTACGTGATGACGCCCGTTGACGAGATGGAGCCGTTGTAGCCCGTGCCGCTCCCCCCCATCCACATCTCCTGGGACAGTGAGGCACTGCCGGTGCCGGTATTCCAGCCAACTTGGTTCAGGTCCCCCTCTGACCCCGACGCGGGCTGCAGGGGCCACGGGGCGCCGGCGGCGTCGTACGGCTGCCCATCGAGACTCCAGCCCAACGATGGCGCAGGAGTGCCGTATGCCGGGTCGGTATTCGCGGCGTTGTTGTCGCAACTGATCACCTGCTGCTGCGAGGCCGCCCTGTTGATCTGAATCCATCCGGTCACCGACTGCATGCAGTACTGACCGAGCTCCGACTGAGTGAGGCCATTTACGGACGCACACACGCCCGAGCCACCTGTGCCCCAACTGTACGAATTGGCAGACGCACCGGTGGCAGCAATCGCCAGGGCGCCAAGGGTGAGCGGGATCGCGACCAGCAGCGACCGGCTATTCAATGGGGGCATTCGAGGGGCCTCACGGAGATCGTTGACCGAACGTCGTCGCCATCACCATAGACCCACACCGGCCCGGTGCGGTCAGGCGCGTCGGCCCATTACCGCCCGGGCGATACCGGCGAGGTCGGCCCGCGTTGCGGTATCTGTAAAGCCACTGCCCACGAGCATCTGCTCCACCGCACTCGCCTGCCCCTGCCCCACCTCCAGCACGATGAGGCCCCCGGGGCTCAGTACGCCCACCGCCTCACTGATTACCCGCTCAAGATCTTCGGTGCCCACTGGGCCGGATACCAGCGCCTCTGCCGGCTCATGCCTCAGTGCCGGGACCCGCTCGAGATCTGCAGGCACGAGATAGGGAGGGTTGCTCACAACCACGTCAAACCGCTCGCCGGCAACGGCGGTCATTCCGTCGCTCGCCAGCAGCCGCACACGTTCGGCCAGCGAGGGGTTGGCGGCGAGGTTGCGCTCGGCCACCGCCAATGCCTCGGGGCTGCGTTCGAGCCCGGTCACGTTCAGGTCGAGCCTGAGGTCGGCAACGGCAAGTGCGATGGCTCCCGACCCGGTGCCCCAGTCCACCACCCGCCCGCCCTGCGGCGCCATCTCCACCACCACGTCAACGATGACCTCGGTATCGGGACGCGGCACCAGCACGTCGGGCGTCACCTC
>CAJAPZ010000086.1 GCA_903943955.1 uncultured Actinomycetes bacterium | reverse complement strand
CGGTTTCCCGATCCCACATTCTCAAGCTTGCGCGGGATGGAGACATCCCCTCGATTCGTCTGGGCGGCACCCTGCGCTTCCGGCGCGACACTATCGAGGAGGTTCTCGGACAGGGAACCTTCCAGTAGGAAGCGCGTCGGCGTACACCCGCAAAAGGACCTCCGGAGAATGGCCGAGATACGAAGCAACAAGCACTGGTGGAATCCCCAAGTCCACCAGCATCCACGTCGCCGCAGCGTGCCGGAGCCCGTACTGGGTCGTCTTGACACCGGCCCGCCGCGCTGCGGGGGCGAAGAAACGGACGGAGTAGTTATGAGTGTTCATCGCAGAGCCAGTGGGCGATGGAGCAACCCAGTCGCGGTCCCCGCGCCGGTTGACTATCGAGAGCTCAACGCGCAGTTCCTCAAAGATTGGACAGACACGGACGATCTTGGTCTTGGTTGGCTGGATGATGGTCCCGTGCATCGAGGAGCTGATGAGCAGGTGGTCGTCACGAACGTCCCCCCAAGCCAGTGCACTCGCCTCGGAAGGTCGCAGCCCAGCCATGAGCATTAGAGCTGCCCGTAGGCGATCCTCGGGCCTCTCGAAGTATGGGAGGAGCCGGCGCGCCTCGCGCCATTCCGGACGCTCCCTAGTGGCCTTAGGTACGCGCAGGCGGCGCATCCCGGCGCACGGGTTGTACGGCAGGAGCCCGTCGTTCACCGCGGCCCCGAGCGCGGCCGACAGCACCGCCACGACAGCGTTCGCGTTGCCGGGCGTGGTGCGCCCCGCCATGTCGGTTCGCCACTCCCTCACCCTGGCCGGCCCGAGTTCCGCGAGCGGCACGGATCCGATCATCGGAACGATCCATGCCTGGCACGCGCTCCGGCGCTGGTTGACCGTCTTGGGGCTCCACGTTGGCCCGTGACCGGCAAACCATGAATCTAGGTAGTCGCGTACCGACTGCTTCGATGGCTCGTCGCGCGCGAACGCCCCGAGCTGGCGCGACCGCAGGAGTTCATTCTCGAACGCTTGCGCGTCCCGCTTCGTGCGAAACGTCTTCTTTCGCTGCTTTCGGTCGCCCTCGAGCCAGCCGACGTCCCACCGGACTCCCGATTTACTCTCGCGGCGGCGAATCATGTATGCATGGAGTATGCATGGACGGCTGTTGCGTGCTGCGTATTCTTCACGAAACCCCTGCTAATCAGATAAGCGGGCGACCGGGCTCGAACCGGCGACCCCCAGCTTGGGAAACTGCTGGTCACGTCGGGACGTCCCCTCATTGGCACTGGATCTACAGTAGCCACGGGTGTCAACATATTGCCGCTGAGCGTTTATACAACGCTCGTGAGCAGGGGAATCCATGCGCTGTATGCATGGAGTATGCATGACGGTCCAGTTCATCATCCGCGGGAAGGCTCATCCGCAGGGACGCCCACGCTTCGGTCGTGATGGCCGAACGTACACCGCGCCGGCCGACCGGGAGTGGCACGAGACGGTCGTGAGCGAGTGGCGCCGGTGCAGCAGTAAGCGAATCCTAGATGGTCCGTTCTTGGTCTTCATGGACGTCTATGAGCAACGGCCGAAGTCGCACCTGACGGTGGCCGGCGAGCTGAATCACGTCGGGCGAAAGATGCCGGTCCCGACCCGCGGGGACCTCGACAACTACGCGAAGGGCGTCATCGACGCCCTGGTGCGGCAGGAGGTCATTCCAGACGACCGCTACATGGTCGAGCTGCACGTCACGAAGCAATGGACACCAACCACCGATAAGGAGTCATTCACCGATGTCAGCATCGCTCGAGGTAGTACCTCTCGCTAACGTCATCGGGCGCCTTCCGCGCCTGGTGGGGAGTGAGTGCACGGGGATTATCCAACTCTCGATTTCGCGCGTTCGCAGCGCCCAGGCGCAGCGCGAGTACGTGGTCGAAGGTGAGCCCGAGGCGTACCAAACCAAGCACGAGCGGTCGCTCGCGCTGGACGTGTGCGAGGAGCT
>CAJAPZ010000085.1 GCA_903943955.1 uncultured Actinomycetes bacterium | reverse complement strand
GGGAACGCAATCCATTTGCACACAGAGGGGGATATCTCAGTTTCCCCCTGCTCATTGGCAGTTTTTATGCACTCATGACCCCATCCGGGGGCGCCGACGGGTCAGGCGTCGTCATCCCGGGCACGACGGCGCTTCCCGAGACTGCGCAACCCGAAAACGATCATGAGAAATACCAGGGTCCCGCCCAGAATCAGGCCGTTCACGAACCGGCCGTCATCGGCGCCGGTTGAGGAGATCTCCATGAGGTCGCACTCCCCGTACGGCATCGTCCAGGTGGCCGTTGCATTGTCGGGCGTGAGCGCAGCCCCCTCCGACGCAACCGAGATCCCTGACGGCATCGCCCACGTGTAGCGCAGCGTGAGCCCCTTCACCAGATCCTTGTCGGCACGGGTCTTGGGGTATCGGTTACTGGCGGCGTCGCATGTCGGGTCGAGCACCTCGCCCACCCCCGCGCGCGAGGCGATCGTGAAGGTCGCTCGCAAGCGGCGCCCGCTTCGATCCGTGCGCGCCGACGTGAACTCCGATGCCAGGAGCGACTGCAGGGTTGTCTGAGACGGAAGGCCGGTGATACCCGCCTGTGCCGCGCCGGTGCCGCCCGCCACCACCGTGGACGTGGTCGGGGCGGTCACGGTGCCGGTGGTCCCCGTGGTGCTGGTGGTGGATGTCTCGCCCGCGACCGGCGCGCCCCAGTAGCGCCCGGTGGCAGTGAGGATGGGCTGGAGGGGGCGGTAGATCCCGAGCGATGAGCGGAGGTCGGCGAGATCGCCCGTGCCCGCCCGCAGCCGGTGCACACTCGTAAGCACCACCGTGCCATCGGGCTCCTGCGACTGCTGCACTGTCGCCGACGCGTCGCCGGGGGCGGTCCACTGCTCCCCACCCACCTGAAGAAACTGGTCGAAGGTGCCGGCCGCCAACTGGGCGGGCAGGTCGATGGCGCGCTGGGCTTCAGGGTCGAGGCGCAGTTCCACCGACAGGTTTCCGCCGCCGTCACCCGCAATGGCAACCATCTGCGTAAGCCGCGCGCTGCAGCCGGTGAGGAGTGGCACGGCGGCCAGCCCGGCGAGGCCGGCGGCACACACCCGCCAGGCGTTGCGGCGGTGCATCAGCCGGCGCCCGGTCCGCGAAGGTCGTCGCGGCGACGCATCAGCTCCACTGCGTGGGCGCGCTCTTCATGATCGAGCGCGGCGAAGTCGTCATCCGACAGATTGCCCGCCCGGTGGTCCAAGTCGATCTCACGGATGGCGTCAAGTGAACGGATGAGGTCATCTTCCACCCCTGCAAGTTCCGCCGCCCCGGGCGCGGGCTCCGGCAGAACGCGCCCCCCGACCAGCGGCCACGCGATGAGCGCGACGAGAGCGATGCTGAGAACGGCAATGAGAAGGTAGGTCATCGGTGTGACGCGGCCGGTCGGACGACATGCGGCGGCGGCGCGAGGCTACCCGCGGGCTGCGCCATTGGCCCCCGATTCGATGGTGGAGGGCGCACGGGAGCGGCGTGCGGGCCACACGGCGATGAGCGCCCCGAAGGCCACGATCAGCCCGCCCACCCAGATCCAAAGCATCATCGGGTTGACGAACACGCTGAGCCGCGCCAGACCATCGGGAGTGAGCCCCACGAGCACCACGTACACATCACGGAATGGCGTGGTGTCGATGGCCACCTCGCTGGAGCGCTGCATCTGGGGCACGAAGACGTCGACACCCGGGTTGAGGGTGGCGATGCGCGATGTGCCGTCGTACAGGCCGAGCGCGACCCCCACGCTCATCTTGTGGTCATCCCGCGTGCGGGTACCACCCTCGTTCACAACCGTGTAGCCGGCCACCTGCCCGTGCTGCCCCTTGCGCAATGCCATATCGGCCTGCGACGAGAATGCGCCCTGGCAGGCGATGCCCACGATTACGAGCACCAGACCGATATGGGCGATATAGCCCCCATAGCGGCGGCGGTGGCGCACAAACAGTTGGCCGAAGGCGCCGGGCCAGGACACCTCGCCGATCTGATGGCGCGCCCTGATGCCACGCCAGAACTCGCCGGCGATGCAGGTGAGCGTAAAGGCAGCCAGTACCAGCGCGGCCGCGGCCCACCAGTGCGCGCCCTCCGACGCAATCATCAGGGCCGGGACCAGCGCAATGACCGCGACCAGCAGCGGCGCACCGAAGCGGCGCTGCAGTTCACGGCGCGACGCCTTGCGCCACGGCACAAGCGGCCCGACGCCGGTGAAGAACAGCAGCGCCAGCCCAATGGGTGCCGCCACCTGATTGAAGAAGCCCTGCCCCACCGTGATCTTGTCGCCACGCACGGCCTCTGACAGCACCGGGAAGATGGTGCCCCAGAACACCGCGAATGCGAGCCCCACCAGCAAGAGGTTGTTGTAGAGGAAGATCGCCTCACGGCTCACGTAGCTCTCAAGCGAGTTCTGGCTTCGCAGCAGCGGCAGGCGCGTGATGAGCAGGGCGAAAGCCCCCACCAGCACGACGATGATGAGGCCCAGGAAGTACGGGCCGAGGGTGCTCTCACCGAACGCATGCACCGACGACAGAATCCCGGAGCGGGTGAGGAACGTGCCAAAGAGGGCGAGCGTGAACGTAAGCGTCACCAGCACCATGTTCCAGATCTTCAGCATGCCCCGGCGCTCCTGCACCATCACCGAGTGAAGGAAGGCGGTGGCCACCAACCAGGGCATGAGGGCCGCGTTCTCCACCGGGTCCCAGGCCCAGTAGCCGCCCCATCCGAGCTCCTCGTAGGCCCATCGCGACCCGAGCACGATGCCCATGCCAAGAAACAACCAGCTGAGGATCGTCCAACGGCGCACCGAGGCGATCCACGACGCATCAAGGCGGCGGGTCACCAGCGCGGCCACTGCGAAGGCGAAGGGAACGGTGAGCCCCACATACCCGATGTAGAGCAGCGGCGGGTGGCTCTCCATGTACACGTTCTGCAGCAGCGGATTGAGACCGCGACCATCAAGCGGTACCGGGGACAGCGTCTCGAAGGGGCTCGTGATGAACGAGAGGACGCTGGTGAAGAACACGCCCACGCCCATGAGCACCGCCACCACGATGGGCATGAGCTCGCGATTGCGGCGCCGGTTCGTGATGACCACCAGCGACGACACCAGCGACAGGAGCCATGCCCACAGCAGCAGCGATCCGGCCTGGCTGCCCCACATGGCCGTCAACTTGTATCCCCACCCGAGCGAGCGTGATGAATACCCCGCCACGTTCGCCAGGTCGAAGCGGTCGGTGACCAGCCCCGTCCACATGGTGAGGGCCGCCACGGTGGTGACCCCGGTCATGCCAAATACCGCCCGCTCGGCGGATATCAGGAAGCGGCGCTGACCAGGACGGCGCGACCAGAGGGCCGCACCCACCGCGTACAGCGCCGCGGCGAACGCAAGGAGGAGCGCCGCGCGCCCGATGAGGCTCACGTGCCCGTGGTCCCCTTGGGACCCGTGATGCCCGCGGGCATCGTCTTGCCGTCCTCGGCCGCCTTCTGCATGAACTTCGATGGGCACAGCGTGATGAGCGAGCCACGGTCGGCCATGAACACACCGTTCTCCATGCGCCCGGTCACCACGATCTCGCGATCATCCGCGAAGGCGTCGGGTACGGACCCGCGGTAGACCACTTCCACGGTCGACTTGGGCTTGTCTTTGTCGCGTACGACAAAGCGCAGGCCGGCAGCCGACTGTGCCCGCTCGGCGGCATCCTTCGGGGCCCCGGCATTGACCTTGCCGTTCAGCCGGTAGGTGGTGCCATCGTTCTTGACGAGGCCCGACGGGCTCGTATAAGTCTCAAGACTTCCGCCAATACTCGTCCAGATGAGCCAACCGCCCAGGGCGGCCGCGAGGATGAGCGCGATTGTGAAGCGGGAACGGGACCTCATAGTCGACTTACGAGGGTATCAGCGCCTGCCAGAAGTACGGCGTGACACGGGGCCCCACATGCCCTGACGCACGGCCCTCATGCGAGTGGCGCCCGAGACCGCCGTGAGGCCGGGTCTGAGCGATTTCGTCGTATCCTCAGAGCGCACTCCACGACAACATCCGGAGGACGACGTTGGCACACAGCGAGACACCAGACGACGCGCAGTACCGCGACAAGCTGAGCGACATGCAATACCACGTGACGCGCGAGGCCGGCACCGAGGCGCCCTTTACGGGGATCTTCTGGGATCACCACGATGACGGCGTGTACCGCTGCGTGTGTTGCGATGCCCCCCTCTTCGATTCGAAGCACAAGTTCGAGTCGGGCAGCGGGTGGCCCAGCTACATCGGCCCCGTCAGCCCGGACGCCATCATCGAGCACGAGGACAACTCGCTGTTCATGAAGCGCGTCGAGGTGCGGTGTGCCACATGCGATGCGCATCTCGGCCACGTGTTCCCAGACGGACCCGGCCCCGACGGCATGCGGTACTGCATCAACTCGGCATCGCTCGACTTTGCCGACCGTGGTGAGGACCCCGCGGCCAAGTAGCCGCCGCTACAGCGAGAGGCGCTCCTCCGGAAACCGGTGGAGCGCGCCGTTGTACGCCCGCGAGATGACCATCTGCAGGTCCCCGAGCGCCCGGGTGCGAAAGCCCGCCTCGCAGAACGCGAAGTAGAACTCCCACGTGCGGATGAACTCCTCGGTGAACCCGAGGGCGCGCACGGCATCCGGGTCGGCCATAAACCGCTCACGCCACATCCGCAACGTGTCGGCGTAATGGATGCCGATGTTCTCGATGCCCTCCACCTGCAGTTCGGTGTGCTTTCGCATGGCATCCACCATCGAGGTCAGAGGCGGACAGAAGGCCCCGGGGAAGATGTACTCGCGGATCCAGTCGGTGCCACGGCGGTAGCGCTCAAGGCGCTGATCGGGAACCGTGATCGCCTGAATACCGATCACCCCACCCGGCGCGAGCAGACGATCGAGGTGCTTGAAGTAGGTGGGAAGCGAGTCGTACCCAACCGCCTCGATCATCTCGATGGAGACGATGCGGTCGTACGTGCCGGTCATCTCCCGGTAGTCGCGGATGACGATATCCACCCGGTCCTCAAGCCCCAGGGCGGCCACCCGTGCCCTGGCCTCCTCCGCCTGCTCAACCGACAGCGTGATGCCGGTCACCCGGCAGCCGCGCTCCGTCGCGGCGTGGATGGCGAACCCACCCCACCCGCAGCCCACCTCCAGCACGTGGTTGTCGGGCCCGATGCGGAGCTTCTCGCACAGGCGCCGGTACTTCGCCTGCTGGGCGTCGTCCAGCGACTGCCCCTCGTGCTCGAAGTAGGCGCACGAGTAGGTCATGGAGGGATCGAGGAACGTGCGGTAGAGGTCATTCCCCAAGTCGTAGTGGTACCGCACGTCCCTGCGGGCACGCACCAGATCGGCTGGGTTGGGAAGTCGCGGGCGGCGTCCGATCGCCGCGGGCACCAGCGACGCGGGTGGTCGGCGGCGCACATCCTCGGCGGTGAGCGCGAGGATCTCGAGGAACGCCACCAGATCATCGCCCTCGGCCCGCCAGTCACCGGCCTGATACGCCTCACCGAAGCCCACGCGCCCCCGGCGCGCGATGCGCCGGAAGAAGTCCTTGCCAGTGACGGTGATGCGGGCGCGGCGCGGGCCACCGGATCCCATGCGGTGCACAACACCATCGGGCATCTGTACCTCGATGGTTCCACCCACGGGCCTTCGCAGACCGCGAAGCGCCAGGGCCTTCACCACCGGCGTTATCGGGCTGCGCTTTGCCTCGGGAATCGGCCTGAGCCCCCGGCCACCCGGCGTGGGCCCGTCTGCCTCGGCCACCGATCCCTCCGACGGCACGAACTTGGGCTTCTTATAAAACGGCACGCGCTTTCTCCAGAGCCTGAGGGCCTCGAGGTGGATGAGTGAGATGACCTGCTGCGACATGAGCTGATAACGCAGAAGCGCACGCCCGAGCTCGCGATCGGTAAACACGTGACGCGTGCCGGTGAGGTGCGCCCAGAACGGCCGTTCATCGCCCTGCATCACGTCCATGCGGATGTCCAGGGTCTTCCCCAGCCCACCCATCCGGAATATGTATTCCTGGTCGAGCGGGAAGAACGGCGATACGTGCATGCGCTTGTCGTGCCGGAATGCGTCCTCATTCGCGAGCGGCTCGATGCGCTCGGCATCGGTGAGCAGATATGGCATACGCTCGCCAAAGGTGTTGCTCACCTCAGCCAGGATGCATCGCAGCCCTCCGTCGGGGGCGTACACGTAGAAGTACGTGACGGGGTTGAACACATACCCGGCAGTGCGCAGGTTGGTGATCATGGTGATACGCACACCGTCAACGTCCACACCCTGATTGGTCAGGTACGTGCGCACGTTCTCGCCAACCGGTCGCATGGGATCACCCATGTGGTCGCCATCACGCAGGCTGAGAATCCCCGCCCTGTTGTACGAGAACAGCCTCAGGCTCCGGTTGAGCTCGACGATCTCATCCACGTCGATGGCGTACATACACACCGGGTAGCGAAACACGTGCTCAGCCGGCGTGCGACGTGCATGAACGAGCGTGCCGGTGTAGATGGCCGACCTCACCAGTTCACCCCGAGCCCCTTCGCCACACCCACCGCAGCGCGCATGCCGTCTTCATGAAACCCATTGCCCATCCACGCGCCGCTGAACCATGTGCGGCGCACCCCCTGGATGGCCTGCATGTCGTTCTGCGCCTCGAGTGCGGTGAAGTCATGCACCGGATGGGCGTAGCGCGTACGCATGACCAGGCGCGCGGGATCAACCTCATCATCACGGTTGAGCGACACGCACCACTCGGTGCGCGAGCTCAGATCCTGCAGCCGGTTGAGCGAGTAGGTCATGGCCGGTGCGGCGTACGAGGCGTGGCAGTCATCCACGTGATGGTTCCACGCCGCGCGTGCCCGGCGCCTTCTGGGAAGCAGCGTGGAGTCGGCATGCAGGCTCACGTCGCTCTCGGTCGTGCGAAATGCGGAGAGAATGCGTCGCTCCTCATCACTTGCGTCAGCCAGCATGGCGAGTGACTGATTCGCGTGGGCAGCCATCACCACGTGGTCGAACCTGCGTACGTTTCCGTCATCGGTGCGCAGGTCCACGCCATCGGGTTCACGACGCACCTCAGTCACCCCGAGGCCAGCGTGCACGCGATCCCCGAGCCCCGCCGTGATGGCACGCACGTAGGTGTCACTGCCCCCGGTGATGGTGCGCCACTCAAGGCGGCGGAACCCCAGGATCCCGTGATTGCGCCAAAATGCCACCGCATACGAAGCCGGGAACTCGCGGGAGTCCTCCAGCCCGGCCGACCAGATAGCTGAAGTGAGCGGCACCAGGTAGTGGTCGATGAATTGCTGCGAGTACCCCTCCGCACGGGCGAACTCACGCAGGGTGAAGCCCGCATACCGCGGCAGAAGCGCGCGATCGCCGGTGCGCTGAAACCGCACGGCATCGGGAATCATCCGCAGAAACCCGGGGCGCATGAATGCCCCGGGCTGCGTCCACAGGCGCACGCCCGAGAACTCCAGATCGCATGCCTCACAGGTCACTGAGAATCCCATGCGCGAGGGCTGCGTGGCCACCCCCACCTCGCGCAGCATGCGCACCAGGAGCGGGTAGGTGACCTCGTTGTGCACGATGAATCCGGAGTCGAGCGCGAGACACTCGCCATCGGGCCCGATCACCCGCGTGGTGTGGCTGTGGCCGCCGATGCGTGAGTCGCGCTCAAACACCTCTACCTCGTGGGTACGCGACAGCAGCCACGCCGCCCCGAGGCCACCGATGCCGCTTCCGATCACCGCAATCCGCACGACCCCATCATGACGCCCCCGGTACTGCCGACACGTTGGAACGGTCGCGCTACCCTGCGCCCCGATGACGACAACGGACCCACTGGAACCAAAAGCCCCCTTGGTTGGAACCGTGCGCGACACGCCCCTCATATCTGCGCGCATCATCACGCTCATCGCCATCATCGTTCCACCGCTCGCATTGCTGTCGATCACCGGACTGCTGTGGGGTGTCGCAGTGCGGCCGATCGACCTCATCACCTTCGCCGTGCTCTACGTGGTCTGCGGGCTGGGCATCACCATTGGGTTCCACCGGCTGTTCTCGCACCGCGCGTTCAAGACCACCCGCACACTCACGGCACTTTGGGCGATCCTCGGGTCGATGACACTGCAGGGCCCGGTCACCCAGTGGGTCACCGACCACCGCAAGCACCACGCGCTCTCCGACAAGGAGGGCGACCCCCACTCCCCGCACCACGGCTATGGCAGTGGCTGGAGAGGCGTGCTGAAGGGCCTGTGGCATGCCCAGGTGGGGTGGTTGCTCACGACCAAGGGGCTCGAGCGTGGCGAGCGCTACGGCAAAGACCTGTACGCCGACCCGCTCATCCGCTGGATCGACCGCCTCTACATGGTGTGGCTGGTGCTGTCGCTGGCCATCCCGTTCGCCGTGGGCTATCTGGTGGGTGGGGGCAGCCTCGCGCTGGGCTTTGAGTGCTTTATCTGGGCCGGACTGCTGCGGGTGTTCGTATTCGACCACCTCACATGGTCGGTCAACTCCATCTGCCACATGTTTGGCAGGCGCGACTTCGCCACCGGTGACGAAAGCCGCAACTTCTGGCCGCTGGCACTGCCGGTGTTCGGAGAGGCATGGCACAACAACCACCACGCATTCCCCGGATCGGCCCGCCACGGCCTTACCTGGCGTCAGGTCGATGTGTCGTGGATGATCATTCGCGGCATGGAGCGGGTGGGACTGGTGTGGGACGTCAAGGTGCCCACCGCGAAGCGCCAGGAGATCAGAAGGGCCGCAGCGCCCTAGCGCTGGTCGCCGCCGGCTCCCGCACCCTGCAGCGCGTGTTCGACGGCCATCTCCCATGCACGGGCCCGTGGCAGCGTGACCAGCCGGCTACCTGGCCGTACGGCCAGCCCATGTACCGCCCCACGGATGAGGCGGTACGAGACCTCGGCGCCAGCGCCGCGCAGGCGGCCGATTGCGCCGCGCGAATGCGATGGGCGCACTCCGGGCACGCCCGGGATCCATCCATCAATGCTGCCGTGAATGATCTGTACCCGGGCGCCTTTGAGATCGGGCAGGGGCAACTCCTCAGGAAACCACGGTGCGAGGCCGATGATGTCGCGCACCCGGGGATCGTCGGCGCAGCTCACAGACACCGCACCACCCATCGAGAACCCCAGCATGATCACGCGCCGGGGAACGGTGAGCCAATCAAGGGCCGCATGGCCGTCGGCAATGCACTCGGGCAGTCGCTTCCACGACTTCACCCGGTAACGCACCTGCACAAACCCAGCGTCAGGAAATCGCGGAGCCAGCCGCTCAACCAGCCACTCGAGCGTTGGACTCCAGGTGCCCGGCACGATACGGCCGGTGCCCCCATTGACACACAGCACCACCGTGTCGGAGTCCGGGCGCAGGGCGCGAAGATCTGCTCCGGTGGAAAGTGGAATTGCCTGCACGGGCTGAGGGTAGCGATGACGTGGTCCCCGGGAACCCGCGGCAGGGCGTACGGCGCCGAGGTCGTAAAGATCCGGTGATCGCGGTCGGGCCAGGCGCCCGACTCGCCTACCATCGCCCGTCGTGCGCACTCAACTCGCCATTACTGCTGCCCTTTTGCTCGCCATACCGGCGGGAGCGATGGCGCAGTCCCAGACACCGGCACCGCCCGGCGGGTCCACCGCCCCCACAACCAGCACACCGACCACGAGCACCCCGGCCGCGTCCAGACTCACTTCAGTCACGCCGTTGGTAGGCCAATCGCGCCTCACCGGAGCCCAGATCGCCGCGTGGTTTGCCAAGCAGGGTGTCACCCCCACCATCGTTACGCCAATTCTCGACCTCGCCAACATCTTCGTGGACGAGGGGAACGCCCAGAACGTGCGCGCGGACATCGCCTTCGCCCAGTCGGTACTCGAGACGGGCTGGTTCGCCTACAAGGGCAGCATGGTGAAGGCGACCGACAACAACTTCTCGGGTCTTGGCGCCTGCGATACCTGCAGTTCAGGCAACCAGTACCCGTCGCCGACCGCAGGCGTGCGAGCGCAGATCCAGCATCTCTGGGCCTACGGCGACCCGGCCGCAGATCCGCTGCGCGTTGCACGGCCACTCACTGACACCCGCATGTCATACGTGAAGCCGTACGGCAAATCGCCCACCTGGGAGACGATGGGCGATGGCAACTGGGCCACCGGCACCGACTACGCCGTGAACGTGCTCAAGCTCTACAACACCATGCTGGTGTTCAACGGGCTCGCCCCCATCAACCTCACAACGGGAACCCCGGCACCGGTTGTGGCGGCGGCCCCCATCGGCCCGCTCACCGTGATGGTCAGCCGCACCGGCGGGGTACGGCTCGGCGGCCTGCGTGCCAAGAGCGGCACGCTCTCATCTGCAGGCACCGCATTCGGCGGCAACGGCCTGCAGCGGGCCGCCTACGGGTCATGCCACGTCACGTGGTCCTCGCTCGGCGCGGTCATGGCATTTCAGGGCTCGTCGTCGGGCACCTGCGGAGCCGATGCCCGCGTACGTGCCGCGGTGCTCAGCAATCCCATCTGGAAGACCGACAAGGGCCTGTCCCCCGGCGACCCGGTGAAGAGGATCAGGGCCCTCTACCGCGTGAAGGCGGGCAAAGGCACCGGCTCGCGCACCTTGGTGAAGGCACGCAATGGTGCGCGTCTCACCGTGCGCTTTGGCGAAGGCGTCGTGAAGTCACTCATCGTGGCGGTACCCGCACCCCGGGGCTGACCCGCCCGCGCGCGCAGTCGCTGTCAGTGATGTCCGGAGTGGCATGCCCACGGATCGGCAGGGATACCGGGGCAGACGGACGGGGCTATGTATGAGACCCCTGCAAGCGGGCGACCGGGCTCGAACCGGCGACCCCCAGCTTGGGAAGCTGATGCTCTACCAACTGAGCTACACCCGCGAGTCGCCGCAAGGGTAGCGCACCAGCTACTGCTGGCAGGCGCGCACCAGGTGGAACTCCTGGCGGAAATACCCCTGGGCAAAGTGGGTCGTGCGCAGATATCCCCGCGCCCCGGTAAAGCGCCCCGTACCCCCGGTGATGGGGCGCACGGTCACAGAGTTGCGCGCAAGGGTTGACGAGGTCATCGGGTACACCGCAAATCCGCCAACAGTGATCTGGCTTCCCAGGTCGGGAAGCGCAAATGCCAACTGCACCGCGCGGGTTTCACGTCCGGGGACCGGGTCGTCAATGGCTGCGGTCGTGCCGACCCCCATGATGCTCCCCGTCGGGTGGAGGGTGCCTGGGCGGTAGACGGGCCCACGAAACGAATGCGTGTCGCCAATGCTGGGGCCAGCGGGCGCGACATCACCGGAACCAGTGGTGAGTTCGAGGTGCGTCACGGCGAAGACCCGCTCGCAATGGTGCGTGGACGCCTGGGCCATCGCCGGAAGGGCGACGGACGAGACGAGAGCGGTGGCGAGGGCGATATGCCGGAAACGACGGGGGTCCATTCCGCGGGACAGTACCGACCTACATCCGATCCGGGGACTCCACGCCGATGAGGTCGAGGCCCATGGCGATAACCGTGCGCGTGGCGCGCAGCAGGTCGAGCCGGAAGGCCACGATCTCGGGGGCCTCCCCCACCACCCGGCACCGGTGATAGAAGGCGTGGAAGTCGCGGGCCAAGTCGGTGAGATACGCAGCCACGCGATGTGGTGAGCGGCGCGCCTCGGCCTCGGCCACGGCATCGGGCCAGCCGCACAGGGTGAGCAGTAGCGCGCGCTCCGACGGGTCGAGTTCTGCCGGCGGCCCGGCATCAGCCGGTGCCACGGGGTCCTGGGCAAGGATGCCGGCAATGCGCGCGTGGGCGTACTGCACGTAGAAGACGGGGTTCTCATTGCTCTGCGTGCGCGCGACGTCCAGATCGAGGTCGAACGCGGTCTCGTGACTGCGCTGCACCAGGAAGAATCGGGC
>CAJAPZ010000084.1 GCA_903943955.1 uncultured Actinomycetes bacterium | reverse complement strand
GAGGCCGGGCGCCTGGTGGTGACCCAGCCCGGACGCGATCAGCCGATCTCAAGTTCCGCCGCAAGCCCGCTGACGATGCTCACCACCCGCACTGTCGATTCGGTGGGGCGCACCACCGAGACCTCCTGGGATACCGCCGGCCAGGCGCCGACGCAGATGACCGCCCCCGGCGGGATGACCACCCGCTACGGCTACGACCGCATGGGTCGCCAGACGCTGGTGACCGGCCCGAGCGCCGACCCGGGATCGGCCGGAGCCCCCCGTGTGTCGTACCTGTACGACACACGGGTGTCGAAGGGCTCGCAGGCCAACCCCGTGCCGATCGAGGGGCTGCAGGCCACCTATTGGCAGGGCGCTACCTTCCAGGGAACGCCGGCCGGGGCATCGGTGGGCCCGCAGATCGGTGGCCGCGGGCCCACATCGCTTGAGCTTCGCTGGCCGGAGAGCCCGGTTGGCCAGGGTGCGTTCTCGGGCAGGCTTGAGGGAGTGATCGTGGTGCCCGAGGGCGGCATCCAGCAGATCACCAACCGCGTGGAGTCCTCGCAGCTGTGGATCGACGGCCAGCGGTGCCGCACCGCATGCCCACCGCAACTGGCCCTGCAGTCGAAGCAGCCCGGCGACCTGCTGCAGGTGCGCCTTGACCTGCGCTCCACGTCGAATGGCGTGGCGACTGTCGGCGTCGCATGGACCACGCCCAAGGGCACCAGCGCGATTCCCGCGGCGGCCCTTCGCCCGGCGCTTGCCCAGGGAACGGCCACCACCGTGCGCGATCAGCTGAGCGCAGGCGGCTCGGTGACCGACCTGACCACCCAGCTTTCCCTCAGCCCAAGCGACCCGCAGCAGGTGACCGCCGCGCGCTCGGCATCGGGCAAGGTCGCCACCCGAATGTACGAGCCCTATGCACCCGGATCCGGGGCGTTCGGGCGCGCCACGGGCTTTACATCAACCGGCAGGGACACCACCACCACCGACTACTACGCACCGGGCGAGGCCGCGCAGACCTCGTGCGCGGGTGCCGCGGCCAACCAGGGTGGCCTTGCGCGCGCCAAGACCACCCCCGGCGGCCTGACGACCATCAACGCCTACGACCAGGCGGGGCATGTCGTGGGCCAGTCGGCAACGGGGCAGGCGCCGACATGCGTGTCGTATGACGCCACTGGATCGGTGACGCGCGCCACCACCGGATCGGTGCAGACCTCCTACGACTACGCGGTTGCAAGCAACCCGATGCACCAGCGCACCACCATCGGCGATGGCCAGACGCGCACCACCTCGGCCGTGACAGACCTGCTCGGGCGCGCGGTGCGCACCACCGACGTATGGGGCACTGTCGTCATCACCTCATACGACTCCGAGGACCGCCCGGTGGAGGTCGCCACCACTACCGCCAAGGGCCAACGGACCACCACCACCTACGCCTACACCGCTGATGGCCAGGTGCAGCAGGTGACCCGTGACGGCCAGCAACTGGCCCAGATGGGCTACCAGGAATCCACCGGCTGGCTCTCCGGCGTGCAGTACGGCAATGGTTCATCAATCGCGTTCGAGTACGACGACGCAGGGTCAGTGCGCGCACGCACGCTCGAGGTGGGCGGACAGTCGATCACCGAATCGGTTGCCCTCTCGCCGGCGCAGCGGACGCTCTCGCGCCAGATCGATGGCGCCGGTGCATCTGCCACGTGGGGCTACACCTACGACAAGGACGGCAGGCTCACCGCAGCGGATCTCTCCGGCGAGACCCCCCTCGGCGCGCCGACTGGCACGTGGGCATACCAGCTCAACGATGCGTCTGAGCGCACGCGCATCACCAGCCCCAACACGCCGAAGGACGGCTTCACCTACTCCTACGCCGCGAGCGGGCGCATGACCGCGACATCCGACACCAGGTTCGGCAGCCGCTTTGCCTATGACGATGCCGGGCGCGCCACCCGTGCCGGTGCCATCACGCTCGCCTACGACCCGACCGGAGCAGTGACGCGCATCAGCGACGGCCAGGTGACCGAGCGCAGGGTGCTCGCCGCAGGCGGCATCATCGCCACGGCCATTGATGGGCCGGATGGGCAGAAGGTCATCCGCTACTCATCATCAGGGCTCATGCTCACCACCGACGGGATGATCGATTCCCAGATGATGTCCCTTCCGGGTGATGTGGCCGTGCAACTGCCGCCGCCCCCGGCCCCGAAGGACACCGGTGGCCCCTCGCAGGCGTCAACCACCGCGACGACACCCGCGGCCACCACCGCGCCCGCGGCAACCACCGCGACGACACCCGCGGCCACCACCGCGCCCGCCACGACCACCGCGCCTGCGGCCACCACCGCACCCGCGGCCACCACCGCACCCGCCACGACCACCGCCACGCCACCGGCTGCCACGACCACGGCGACCCCGCCTGCGACCACCGAGGCCGCCCCGAAGCCCACCGCCCCGGTGCAGCCGCTTCCCATCTGGCGCTACTCAGACCTGCAGGGATCGGTTGCCTGGACTGCCACCGGCGACCAGGCGCCATCAGACACCACCCTCTACGACCCCGATGGCAACCGCCTGGGCAACGCCCCGGCGCTCTCCACCGATCCATCGCGGCCCAACCTGCTGTTCGAGGGTGCCGCCACCTCGCCGCTGAGCACGCCCGTGGCTCAGATGGGCCTGCGTTCGTACGTGCCGGCGCTGGGCATCTTCCTGCAGCCGGATCCAGTGCCCAACGGATCGACCACCGCCTACAACTACGCGGCCGGTGACCCCATCAATGCGTCGGATGTCTCGGGACAGTCGGCGGTCTGGGAGGCCTCCTGGTGGAAGGCGAATGGCGGCACCGTCGCGCGTATCGCCACTGCCGTGGTGGTTGCCACGGCGGTGACTGCGCTCACGGCGGGGACGGGTACCTCAGTGGCCGCGACCATCATGCTCGGTGCGATCGGCGGTGCGGCGGGCGGTGCAGCAGGCGACTACCTCGGACAGGTCGCGGCGAACTACGTGAACGGGGCGGCGTCAGACACCGCCTGGACGGACGTGAACTGGGCCGAGGCGGGGGTGGCTGCCGCCATCGGGATGGTGACAGGCGGCGTGAGTTCGTGGATCCGCGCCTCGCGAACCATCTCGCACGGCATCGCCGTTCAGGAGACCAAGGGTGCATTCCGGTTTGCCGGCCTCGGGCAGCGGAACACGTCGAACACCTCGTTCCTGGAGCCGAACTTCGTGACGGGGGAAATCGTGCGCAGTACCCCACCGGGCGGACTCATCCTCCAGCGCTACGGCAGCTACGGCACGATGATGGTGAGTAACGGGGCGCACTTCGCCGATGACTCCCTGCGTCTTGCGGAGAAGGCGCTCTCCGACGGCGGTGCGGGGCGCTACGCCCTCGTCGGGTGGGGAATCCATGGGGTCGGTGCCGGCGCGGGAGTCGCAGTGCAGGAGACCGCCGTTCGCTGAACCCGGGTCCGCCGTGTGGTTCCAGGGCGGTGACTGCCTCTGGGGCGCAAGGTCACATCACGTAGAACTGGCGCCACAGCTGGCCGAACTCGGTGGCGACGTCTCCGCTCACGCGGTGGGTGCCCACTCCGTTGGCGGTGATGCGCTGGTTCACCGGACCCGCCTGCATACGCTTCCACAGGCATGACATCGGTGAGCCCGAATCGGGGATCACCTCGACCGGCTCCGGCGTGGGGATGACCGTGATCGCCGCGCGGGCCGTGCGCGTGATGTTGGTATCCACCCCCGGTAGCAGCACCCCGCAGCCTTCGGTGGGGCCCACCCCCGCCACCATGAAGTGCAACTTGTTGAGGGGATTGGTCTTGGGGCTGCGCTCGCGCATGAAGGTGGCCATCGCAGTCGGCACATCCCGCCACTCCCGTGGGGTGAATGCGGTCTTCGTGGCGTTGT
>CAJAPZ010000083.1 GCA_903943955.1 uncultured Actinomycetes bacterium | reverse complement strand
GCGTCGGGCTCGGTTGACGGCATCGCGCGCTTGCTCACGATTGCGGGCGACCGAGGCGTGAAGGCCACTCAGCTGAAGGTGGGCGGCGCATTTCACAGCCCGCTGATGGCACCCGCGTCCGATCGCCTAGCCCCGGCGCTTGAGGCCTGGGACCCCTCGCCACCGTCGCCCGCGTTTCTGTGTACCACCACCGCACGTGTGGAGCCGGCCGATCGTATGCGTGCGGTGTTGCTTGATCAGCTCACGTCACCGGTACGGTTTGGCGAGGCGGTGGAGGTTGCACTGGCGATGGGTGCAACAACCTTTGTGGAGCTGGGCCCCGGCCGGGTGCTGTCGGGGCTGGTGAAGCGGATTAAGCGGGACGCGTCGCTGCACCAGATCTCGGGGCCCGATGATCTGGCGGGAATCTCGGAGGTGATGGCATGAGCACAGCACTGGTAACGGGTGCAAGCAGGGGGATCGGTGCGGCATGCGCACTGGCGCTTGCCGCCGTGGGTTACGACGTGGGCGTGGGGTACGTCTCGGATCAGGCCGGCGCAACGGCGACTGCCACCGCGATTGAGGCATTGGGGCGCCGGGCACACGTGGTGCAGGGCGACATCTCCGATTCTGCCGCCGCCGAGGCGATGGTGACCGGCACGGAGGATTCGCTGGGCCCGCTTGATGCGCTGGTGCTGAATGCGGGAATCACTCGCGATGGCCTGATGATGCGTATGAGCGACGACGACTGGGACGCGGTCATCCGCACGAACCTCTCGGGTTCGTTCTTCACCGCGCGCGCGGCACTGCGGGGCATGATGAAGCGCCGCAGCGGCAGCATCGTTGCGATATCGAGCGTTGTCGGCATGATGGGGAATGCGGGCCAGGTGAACTACGCGGCGGCCAAGGCCGGTGTGATCGGGCTTGTGAAGTCGCTGGCGAAGGAGGCGGGCTCGCGCGGGGTACGCGCAAACGCGGTGGCGCCGGGATACATCGTCACCGACATGACCGCCGGGTTGCCGGACGACGTGCGCGAGCAGCTGATGTCGCACACGCCGCTCCAGCGGCTCGGAACACCTGAGGACGTCGCAGCACTCGTGGCGTTTCTCTGCACCGACGCGGCTGTGTTCATCACTGGGACGGTCATCCCGGTTGATGGCGGCCTGGCGATGTAGGCGGGAGAACCGATGAGCAGGCTCATTCAGGACGGCAAGTTGCGCAGGGTGGTGGTCACGGGCATTGGTCTGGTGACCCCATTTGGCATTGGTCGTGAGGCTGCGTGGGATGGCGCCATCTCGGGGCGATCCACCTCGGCCACCATTACCAGCTTCGACTCGTCGGAGTGCGAGACGCACTTCGCGTGCGAGGTGCCGGGCTTTGAGCCCACCGACTTCGTGGAGCGACGTGCGGCGCGGCGCATGGACCGCTTTTCGCAGCTGGCAGTGGCGGCAAGCCGCCTGGCCCTAGACGACTCGGGCGTGGAGGGCACCGCCCCCAGGGATCGCATCGGCGTGATGATCGGCAGCGGCATCGGCGGTATCGAAACCTTTTACCAGCAGGTTGTGGTGTGCCGTGACCGCGGCGCCGACCGGGTGAGCCCGCTGTTCATCCCCATGATCATCGCGAACATGGCGGCGGCGCAGGCGTCGATGGACCTGGGGTTTCAGGGTCCGCTCTCGTGTGCCACCACCGCCTGTGCGTCGGCCAACCACGCCATTGGCGACGCCTTTGATCAGATCCGCCTGGGCCGCGCCGATGTGATGTTTGCCGGTGGCGCCGAGGCCGCGGTCACCTACGTGGGGATCGTGGGCTTTAACGCAATGAAGGCCCTGTCCACGCGCAACGACGACCCGGGCACGGCGAGCCGCCCGTTTGACATCGGTCGCGACGGCTTTGTAATGGGCGAGGCCGGCGCGGTGCTGGTGCTGGAGGAGAAAGAGCGCGCTGAGGCCCGTGGCGCCGACATCATTTGCGAGATGGTGGGATATGGCCTGTCGGGCGATGCACACCACATCACCGAGCCCGATCCCACCGGTGCAGGCCCTGCCAACGCGATGCTGATGGCACTCGCCGATGCCGATCTGGAGCCGGCCGACATCGATTACATCAATGCGCACGGCACCTCGACTCCGGTGGGCGACCCGTCGGAGATCCGCGTGATCAGGCGGGCGTTTGGGGACGAGCTCGCGGCGCGCACGATGGTGAGCAGCACGAAGTCGATGCATGGGCACTGCCTGGGGGCCGCCGGCGCGCTGGAGGGTGCACTCACCGCGCTGTCCATAAAGCACGGCATTGTGCCCCCCACGATCAATCTGAATGAGCTCGACCCCGACTGCGCGGGTGTTGACCACGTAATCAACGAGGCCCGTACCGCAACGGTGGACGCGGCGCTGTCGAACGTATTCGGCTTTGGTGGTCACAACGCCACGCTGGCCTTTCAGCGCGCGGGAGTGCGGTGACGTCGAACCGCGCCCACCAGCCGCCGATGGGCCGCGCACGCGCGGGCACCACGTTCGCCCGCGAGATCTGGTTTCGGTGTACCAATCGCATCTACGGCCCGGGCACCAAGACCCGCCCGTGGACGTGGATTGGCGATGAGCGCATCGCGATCGGCAGCATCCCCACGCCGGCGAGCCTGCTGGTGCTGGCCCGGGAGGGCGTGACCCACGTGGTCAACTGCCGTGCGCACCTCCAGACGACCTTCAGCCAGGATCTCTCAGCTGAGAAGCAGTTGTTCGGCGCCGCGAACGTGGCCGTTGCGCCCATGTGGGACCACGGGCGTCACCAGCCCCCCGCAAAGTGGGCCGATGCGGCCGAGATGGCGGCACGCTGGCTTGAGGAGGACCCGCACGCCCGCGTGTTGATCCACTGTCAGCGAGGCAGGCGTCGCTCGATGATGGTGGCCTATGCGGTGCTGCGGCTGAGGGGCCGTGCACCAGAGGTCGCGGCGCAGGAATTGCTGGAGAATCGCCACGAGGGCCGCATCGTGCCGGCATACCGCAGGGCGATTGAGGATTGGCTCGCGTCACGCCCGGCAGGGGTACATGGCATGATCGGCCGCGGATGAGTCGCGTCGGCCGCAACATCACAGTGTCTATTGACCGCCTCCGGCATCTCGGGCACCGCCAGGACCGCCCGGGCCGGATCGCGAGCGATGCCAGTACCTGCCCCAAGTGCGACAGCCATTACTCGGGCGACGAGATGCGCCGCAATCTGCGCGTGTGCCCGGCCTGTGGCCACCACTTCCCGGTAACGGCCCGCGAGCGTCTGGAGCAGCTCGGTGAGCCAGGCGGCTACGTGGAGCTGTGGTCAGACCTGCGCGCCGCCGACCCGCTGCAATTCACCGACCTCAAGCCCTACGTCGATCGCATCCGGGAGGCCGAAACCAAGACGGGCATGAACGAGGCGATCGTGTGCGCCGAGATCGAGGTGCGCCGAGTGCCGTGTGTCGCCGCGATCATGGACTTCACGTTCATGGGTGGTTCGATGGGTGCGGTGGTTGGCGAGAAGCTGGCCCGGGCGTGCGAGCACGCTGCGCAGAAGGGCATCCCGCTCATCATCCTGTCGTCGTCCGGTGGTGCCCGCATGCAGGAGGGCACGCTTGCGCTGATGCAGATGGCCAAGACCGTCATCGCCCTCGATGCCCTTGCCGAGGCGCAGGTGCCCGTCATCATGATTCTCGCCCACCCCACCACCGGTGGCGTGTGGGCATCGTTTGCGTCACTCGGTGACGTGACGTACGCCGAGCCCGGCGCACTGATCGCATTCAGCGGCCCCCGGGTAATCGAAGAGACCACTCGCGAGGTATTACCCGCCGACTTCGGCCGTGCGGAGCGTCAGCTGGCCAACGGGCAGGTGGATGCCGTGGTTGACCGCCGCGAACTGGCTGCCCGTATCGGGCGCGTGCTGCACATCCTGGCGCCACCCGACGGCGAGGCGCTGCTGGCCACCCCGCCCGGTTGGGCACAGGGCGGGGTCGAGCGGGTGGGGCGCGTGGCGCAGTCGCTGCCATCCATCCCGGGCAAGATCATGGGGCGCATCCGCCCCGGCACCGATGATGACGAGGGGTCCGCGGCGTGAGCGGCGGCAAGCAAGATGGCCCGTCGTTTGTGCGACGCGTCACCGGCAAGCTCGGGCGATCGTCGGGCGTCCAGGTGGACGAGGATCTGTGGGCCAGCATCCAGCTCGCCCGCCATGCCGAGCGGCCCTACACGCTCGACTACATCAACCGCATCACCTCCGACTTTGAGGAGATGCACGGTGACCGCTTGTTCGGTGACGACCCGGCGATGGTCGCCGGGTTCGGCAGGTTTCACGATCGCGCCGTGGCGTTTGTGGGTCAGCAGAAGGGCCGTGACACCAACGAGCGCACCTATCGCAACTTCGGCATGGCGAGCCCCGAGGGCTATCGCAAGTCGATGCGCGTGATGGAGATCGC